>NZ_JBFFKR010000137.1:0-8877 GCF_041555295.1 Ancylomarina sp.
AACATTCTGTTTATTGAGAGCTGAGCTTTTTTTATGATCTCAGGATCTATCTCAACGCGGTATTGCTCATGAAGCAGTGCTTCGTATAAGCCTTGTAGCGTTACTTTTTTCATGGAACTACAGATAACTTTGGGATGAACCAAAATAAACTCCTTGTTAGGATTCTCTTTCTGTAGTTGGTGTAAAGTACCCTTCTCTGTTGCGATAATAAATTGTTTTTTATCCGACTCTTTAGCGTGTTTTATAATTCCGGCAGTAGAGTAGAAGTATGTTTTAGGATGAGCTAAAATCATATCATCACCCGAGCAATTACTTTCTGGATGAATCAGAATATCTGCTTCAGGGTATTGCTGATGCATATCTAAAACCATATCAGAAGATATTCTTTCATGAACACAACAGTCACCATCCCAAAGCTCCATATTAGAACCCGTTTTCTTATTTAAATAAGCACCAAGGTTCTTGTCTGGAGTAAAGAATATTTTTTGATCTTTTCCCAAGTATTCTATCACTTGCAAAGCATTCGATGAGGTACAGCAATAGTCCGTTTCAGCCTTAACTTCAGCGGTTGTATTGACATAGGAAACAACAAGACCATCAGGATTGGCATCCTTCCATTTTCTAATATCAGCTCCGGTAATACTTTCAGCTAATGAGCAACCACAACGTTGAGCAGGGATTAAAACCTTTTTGTCAGGAGAGGTAATAGCTGCGGTTTCAGCCATAAAGTGAACACCACAGAATACAATAATGTCTGCTGTAGTTTCAGCAGCTTGTCGAGCTAAACCTAATGAATCACCAACGTAATCGGCTAAATCCTGAATTTCAGTATCGGTATAATAATGTGCAAGAATAACAGCATTCTTCTTCGCTTTCAAGTCTTCAATTTGCTTGATTATTTCTTGTTTTTCCATCTTAATCTCTGATTATAATTGGCAAATATTCTGACTGATATCAAGAGCTATAACGGAATGTGTTAATGCACCCACTGAAATCACGTCGATACCGGTTGCAGCAACGCCTTTTAAGCGATCAATATTCATATTTCCCGATGCTTCAACAAGACATCTGCCATTAATTAGTTGTACTGCTTCAGTCATGAGTTCATTACTCATATTGTCTAACATGATAATATCAGCACCAGCATCGGCAGCTTGTGCAACCTCGTCAAGAGTTGTTGTTTCTACTTCAATTTTAATATCAGTAGGAATAGATTCACGAACTTGAGCGACAGCCTTAGCGATTCCACCAGCAATCTTTATGTGGTTGTCTTTAATCATTGCAAGGTCGAATAAACCAATACGATGATTGGTACCACCACCCATTTTCACAGCATACTTATCGAAGGTACGCAGACCAGGAACCGTTTTACGGGTATCTAAAATCTTAACTTTAGTTCCTTCAACTTCCTTAACATACTTTGCCGTTTCGCTAGCAATACCCGATAAACGTTGCAGTAAATTTAAAGCTAGGCGTTCTCCTGTTAAAAGGGCTCTGAAACTAGCTTCAATTTCAACAATTAAATCTCCTTTTTTTACACTGTCTCCATCTTTTACAAGAGGCTTCCAAATAAGATTAGAGTCTAATTTTTCAAAAACTTTTCTAGCAATAGGTAAACCTGCAATAACACCATCAGCTTTTGCTGTCATACTAGCTTTAGCCGTTGTGCTTTCAGGAATTAAACTGTTGCTTGTAATGTCGCCACTTCCGATATCTTCGCGAAAGGCGTGATCTATAATGAAATCGACTTCCTGTGAGTTTAGTCCGGTTTCTTCCATTTTTATTCTTCTATTATTTATTTTCGATGGGAACAAAGCATAAGTCTTTGTCTTTGGTTTGTATTGAATGAGCCATATAGGCTTTGTTTTCTTGTTCGAAATCGCTCCTGATATGACCGCCACGACTCTCTTCACGTAGAAGAGCAGCTTTAGCCATCAGTTCGCAAACTTTTAATAAGTTTAGCATTCTAGTGCTATAATATTCATTTTCCTCGAATGGGAAATTTTGCTTAATCGATTCTAAGCTGTCAATTAAAGTACTGATATCTGCCTGACAACGAACAATACCTAATAGGCTATTCATTGCACTTGCAATAAGATTGACTTGATTTAGAAACTCATGTTCTATATCAGGATTACAATGCAATTCCTTTGTTTCAAACTTAGGAATATCATTATTTATAGATTGATTTGTAGCATGTGTAATGGCACGTTTGCCAAATACCAAACATTCCAAAAGTGAATTGGAAGCTAAACGATTTGCTCCCATAACACCAGAAGAAGCTAGTTCACCAAAGCTGTAAAGATTAGCAATATTCGTTTCACCATTTAATCCAGTCTTAATGCCACCAACCATATAATGAGCAGCAGGAGCAATAGGAACTTGAGTACACATATCGACTCCAAACTGAGCACACTTTTTATAAAGAGTAGGGAAGCGTCGTTTTATTATTTCCGAATCAAGATGATCGAGCCTTAAGTAAACAAATTCATCCTTATTTTCTTGCATTTGCTCAAAAATAGAACGTGCAACCACATCACGAGGAGCTAATTCAGCAAGCTCATGTTTGTCGAGCATGAAACGTTCGCCTTTTTTATTGAATAGTTGAGCTCCTTCTCCACGTACGGCTTCGCTTATTAGAAAGGTGTTACCGTCTTCAGAGTAAAAGGCTGAAGGGTGAAATTGAATAAACTCCATATCAGCAAGTTCAACTCCTTCAGCATAAGCCAGAGCAATACCATCACCAACTGTGGTGTCTGGATTGGTTGTTCGTTGATAAATTGCAGAAGCACCTCCCATGGCTAAAAATGTATGCTTAGCCTTTAATTTAAGATTGGTATGATCACAAGGATTGTAGGTAAGAACACCAAAACATTGTTTGTTCTTGCATAATAGTTTATAAACCATCTGATTTTCGAGAACTTCAATATTTTTGTTGTCAAGTATTTTTTGAGTTAAAAACTGAACCAGCTCTTTCCCTGTGGAATCACCACCAGCATGCAAAACTCTTCTTCTGTGATGCCCGCCTTCAAGTCCGCGAGATAACTCACCCTCAAGTGTGTCAAATTGCATTCCCATATCTATCAGGTCTTTTATCCTTTCAGGCCCCTCGTTAACTAGAATGTCAACAGGAGGATAATCACACAAGCCACGCCCTGCTTCAAAAGTATCTTTCAAATGCAAATCTGGAGAGTCGTTTGAATCTGTTACTGCAGCAATCCCCCCTTGAGCATAGTAGGAATTGCTAACATTGAGATTAGTTTTAGTCACGAGAACAACTCGTCCAAAGTCAGATGCATAATTGGCTGCATATAGTCCAGCTAATCCGCTACCAATAATCAAAAAATCATACTCTTTTTTTGTAAACATTTTTTTTTGAAATCGTTTTTTATTCGTTTCGAACGAAGACTTGATAATCTTGCTGCGAAAATAGGTCTTTTTAGCGGTTTAGTTCACACAAAAATAAGCTAAAATTAAGATTGAAGCTTGTTTTACTCATAAAAAGTGGGTTGGAATAAGGTATTTCAATTGTTTCAGTTTGTTACTATTTGATGTGCTGTTAAGTATTAATTGGAGGGATATTGTATTTTATCTATTAATGAGTGAAATTACTGAAAGCCTTGATTATTTAAGGAGGGCTCGTTGCCTCTCATTTTGCTTTAAGTTGGGGATCTAATTTTGTAGGTGGTTATTAATCCCGATTGTTGTGTTATTTTCTCTTCGTATTTTTGGATTTTAGTTTGTAATTGGTTGGCAGTTATTGGTATACCAACTTGTGTTTTATGTTGGGAGTGAAATAAACAAGTCATATTCAAATAATCCTTTTGCAATTTGAGGAAAAGATGTAGTTTTGCAGGAATTATCAAATTAGACTTACTGTGATAGAAGAATCCTATAATAAGATTAGAACTTGGTATGATGCTTACGTTTTAGAGTTTTCAAGTGAAGATCCTGAAATTCAGATCAATATTGACCTTTTGAAAGAACATGCTTCTCGTGTTATAGAGAATGTTAATGAGTTGGCTTTGAGTATAAATATTGATGAATCAAATTTATTTCTACTTCAAACAGCAGCTCTCTTGCATGATATCGGACGATTTGAGCAGTTGGTGAAGCATGGCACTTATGCCGATAATGAAGATTCAAATCATATTCAGATTGGTTTGAATGTGATTGAAGAACATGAGGTGTTGATGGCCCTGGAAGAAGAGGAGAGACAGTTGGTGATTGATTGTGTTAAAATGCATGATTTAAGCGAATTGCCAAAAAACTCTGATGAGCAATCACTTGTTTTAATTCATCTGCTTCGCGATGCTGATCGAATTGATGTGTTGAGAATCGTTTCTGATTATTACACCCATAAAAAGGTGCATCCTAATAGACATTTAGATATGGAGCTAAAGGATATGCCAGCTATTGCTAAGAAAGTGTGCAATGCAATTATGGCTGATAAAGTTGCAAAGCGTGAAGATGTTGAGACGGTGAATGATTTGAAATTATCTCAAATGTCGTGGATTTTTGATATGAAACACAAGAGAAGTTTTAAAATGGTGAGTGAGAAAAGTTACATAAAAGCTATTTTCGAAACCCTTCCTAAAAGCGATGTCGTTATTGATATGTATCGAAATATTAAGATTTTTATGGAAAATCAATTGTAGAACTCAATCAATACATCAATAATATTTATGTAGACTCGTTACAAATAGCGAGTCTTTTTTTATATCTTTGTTTAAGCAAGAAAAGCCAAAAGAGCTTTAAACAAAAGTGTAATTATTGAAAATAGAAATATAGAATGAGAGATATTGTTTGTAATTGTCAGATGGTTGATAGAGATACTATAGATAAAGCTATTCACGAAAAATATGCAACGACTATCGAGGAAATTCGTCGATACACAGGTGCTAATACGGGATGCGGAAAATGTATGAGTTACATTAATACGATTTTAGATTCAGAAGTTCCTAAGGTTGCCGCTAAAAAACCTGCAAGTACAAGTAAGTTTAAGTTGTGGTAAGCTTAATAAAAAATAGAAAAACAAATGCTCTTTTTTGAAAGGGCATTTTTTATTTGATACAGGTCATTGTACCCGAAAAACAAAACGCCACCCATAATAGGTGGCGTTTAAATTTATTCATTTGAAGGCGTATTACTCGCGTTCAGCAAGAAATTTCTCAGCATCCATAGCAGCCATACAACCTGAACCTGCAGATGTAACTGCCTGGCGGTATACAGAGTCTTTAAGGTCACCACAAGCAAATACACCAGGAACGTTAGTTCGAGTTGAATCTGGCTCAGTAATCACATAACCATGCTCGTCAGTTGTAATATATTCCTTAAAGAAATCTGAGTTTGGAGTATGTCCAATTGCTAAGAAGAAACCATCGATTTTAATTTTAACTTCTTCCTCATCTTCTTCGCCTAATCTTTTGATTAAAGTTGCACTTTGAACAACACCATCACCAGTAATTTCTTTAGTGTTGTGTTCATATAAAACTTCTATATTTTCAGTACGGTCAACACGATCTTGCATTACTTTAGATGCACGTAAGAAGGGCTTACGAACAATTAAGTAGACTTTATTACAAAGACCAGCCAGGTAGGTTGCTTCTTCAGCAGCAGTATCACCACCGCCAACAACAGCGACATCCATACCACGGTAAAAGAAACCATCGCAAGTTGCACAAGCAGAAACACCTGATCCAGCATATTTGGTCTCTGATTCAAGACCTAAGTATTTTGCAGTAGCACCCGTTCCTAAAATAACAGTTTCTGCTTCGATAGTTTTGTTACCATCAACCACAACTTTGTGAGGGTATGATGAGAAATCAACAGAAGTAACAACACCCCAACGACAATCTGTTCCAAAACGTTCAGCTTGCTTTTTAAGGTCAGCCATCATTTCAGTACCTGTAACTCCATCAGGGTATCCAGGGAAATTGTCAATCTCAGTCGTTGTAGTTAATTGCCCTCCAGGTTGCAAACCTTCAATAACAACAGGGCTTAGATTAGCACGTGCTGCGTAAATTGCAGCAGTATATCCAGCAGGGCCTGATCCAACGATTAGACATTTTACTCTTTCAATATCACCTTCAGCTGTAGTCGATTTCTTTTCCTCTAAGTTCATAGGTTTAAAAAGATCCATATTATGTTTTTTTGTTCTAATTCTAAATAGTTTTGAATGAGCAAATCTATAAAATATCTATTTAAGTTCAGGCCTTCAGTGTCTTAAAAAATGTTACTTATCAATAAAATGTATACTGGGATCTGTGAATGAAGCTTATTTAGAATGGGGTGAAAATCAAAAACTGAATTTCACTTGTTTTTTACACGTTGCTAATATACTCATGTAGGGAAAGTTCGTTGAGTTATTATTGAATTTAACGTTTCTTTTTTTGTGATAAACATGATTATAGTTTTTTTTGACTTAACTCTTTTTTAGAATCAGAATAGGTCTTTAGGTGTGATAATAGAATTAAAATCATTGTTGCAAGAAGTAATGAGGCATAATTTATAAAAAATGTAAAATATTGATCAGTATGTCGCATACTTTTAATAATTTAAGACAATAAACCAATTTGAGAAGCATGATTATAGCGGTTGATTTTGATGGTACAATTGTAGAACATCGATATCCTGATTTGGGAAAAGAGATTCCTTTTGCCATTGAAAGTTTAAAATCGATACAAGAACAAGGTCATCAATTGATTTTGTGGACTTATCGCTCAGGAAAAGAACTGGATGATGCCATTGAATTTTGTAGAGAGAATGGACTTGAATTTTATTCTGTGAATAAAAATTACCCAGAAGAAATTTTTGATGAGAGCATAAGCAGAAAAATTAATGCGGATATTTATATTGATGATAGAAATCTAGGCGGGCTGCCCAATTGGGGAACCATTTGTTCTCAAATAATAGGCGGAAATTATCATGCACATCCTTCGTTTGAACAGAGAAACAAAAAAGGCTTAAATAAATTTTTGAAGAAATATTTTTCCAAATAATAAAACTAGACTTTATTGATTATTAGACTAATATTTAAGGGATCTGCTGAAAAGGTGGGTTCCTTTTCTCATACAGTACGAGTTTCAATTTTTTAGATATTAAGAGATCCGGTTTCAAAAAAAATAGGATGAGTTTTGATAAGCTTTATAAGATCGTACGCAACCTTTTGCTTAATTTGGCGTCTTGTGTTTTGGAGATGGTTTTTTCTGATGTAGGATTTTTATTCTATGACTGAACCATCTTAATAGAATAGCCTAAACCCTAACCCTAATTCGTATGAAACGTACCTTCCCTTTTCTAATATCATTTCTAACTTCTCTGTTGCGATTTTCTCTATTATTTTTGATTTTCGTTCCTAGTCTTCTTTTTTCACAAGATAAAATAGCTTTAGATAGTTTATTGGTTCAATTACAAAATTCAAAAAGAGACAGCCTCAAGGTAAAAACACTATGGGAACTATCGGATTATTACTGGGTAGATGATCTTAGACAGTCTCATAAATATTCCACTCAGGCACTTGAAATAGCCAATGATATCGAAAATCCAATCCTAATCGCAATTTCAGAACATAAGATAGGTAATTCATTGGTTTTTATGGGGAACTATAGTGAAGCCCTCGGGAAATATTTGAAAAGTTTAACGGTATTGGAGAGCTCTAATAATGTAAATTATCTTTTTGCCTTATATCATAATCTGGGAGCTCTTTTTGACAAGATGAAAGATTTTGACAAGGCTTTGGTGTATTATCACAAAGCGCTTTATTTGCATAATAATTCGAAAACAGAAGGGAGGGGCTTGGGCGATGACCGGATTCATACGCTCTTTAATGGTATTGCTAATCTCTATGAGGAGAAAGATGAGAATGATACCGCCTTGATGTACTATAAGAAAGCATTAACTCTTGCAGAAAAGTTGAACGATCACCAGAATTTGGGAGTTATATATAATAACCTTGGAAATGTGTCACTAAAGCAGAATAAGGAAGAAGAGGCCTACTATTATCTTCAAGAATCCTTAAAGCATCGTCAGGCCATTGATGATTTAAATGGAATGGCTAAGTCTTATAATAATCTAACTGGTTATTATATGCTTACAGGTAATTTTGATCATGCTTTAATTTCAGCAGAGAAAGCAAAAGATCTGGCTTCAAGCGCAGGCGCAAAATTAACTAGGGAGACAGCAGCACGCAATTTATCTATGCTCTATGAATCAAAAGGATTTTACGATAAATCATTGAAAGCCTTTAAGGAGTATAAAATGCTTAGCGATAGTTTGATCAATGAGGCATCTATAAAAGAGCAAACTAAACTTCAAGTGAAGTATGAATATGAAAAAGAGGAGAAAATAAGAGAGGCGGAACTGCAGAAACGTGATTTGCGAAATAGTTTGATCATTTCAATTTTGGCTCTGGGGTTTATTATCACTGGCCTGTTGTATAGTTTGGCAAAAGATCGGTCCAAACGAATTCAGTTGGAAAATCGAAGCTTAGAGCAAGATCTGGAGTTAAGAAATCAAGACATTGTGATGAAAGATAAAGAGTTGGCAGCAACAGTTCTGTATTTACTGAAGAAAAATGAATTACTTGGCAGTATATCAAACCGTCTTCTTCAGTTGAAAAAACGCATGAAACCCGAAAATCATAATTTGATTCAAAGAATTATTTTTGATTTGCAAGGAGGTGCCAGTGAGGATGTATGGGAAGAATTTGAGCTCCGGTTTAAACAGGTGCACAATGATTATTATAAAAGACTAAAAGAATATGCTCTGGATCTCACTCCGGGAGAAGTTAAAATTTGTACTTTCTTAAAATTAAACATGACGAGCAAGGAAATTTCAGCTATTACCCACCAGAGCGTTAAAAGTATTGAAGTGACC
>NZ_JBFFKR010000138.1:0-8825 GCF_041555295.1 Ancylomarina sp.
ATCCGATTAGCACTTTACAGACTCCGATGATAACTAAACCAACTCTGATACTCAACTACGACTATCCGATCGAACTCTTTTATCCTCCAGAAACGATATTGTGAGCTATGTTTATCAAATCTATTCTTCTCTTTAAAATAAACAGACTTACGACAAACTTGTTTTCATCTCCGAAAAGCAAATTTAAAAATCAGATTAATACGGTATAATCTCCAAGAACTGACTTTTCAACAAGAATAACCAACATTTGACCTCTCTTAAAAAACAATCAAGATAGATCTATTCACATAAATACTTCCAGAACCCTTATTATCATAAGTAGCTGTGGAAGTATAATGCAAACATAAGAAATCTATTTTAATAAGTCTAATTATAACTTTAATAAAAGCTTGGAAACGCCACAATAACAAAGGATTCCAAATAAGTTTGAACGTACACAATCCGAATCTACACAAAAGGAATACACCACCAAACATCAGGACAATAGAGCCCAATTTTATATTTACAATATATAATATGACATGTAAAAACTTGTCATATAGAAAATATATAAGAGAATAAATTAACCGTAAAAAAGAATCCTTAAAAATAAGAGCCATTAATATCAATAATTGTATTCAACTAAAAAGCCGAGAATTCTATTTCTACAATTGAAACAGAATTCCCGGCTTGACTATTGAGCTTTTTTATAATGATAAACTAGAAAATTACTTTAGCAATATCTCTTACACAGTTGCTCGCCATAAAAGAATAAAAGTGCAAAGAAGGCACTCCATGTTTTATAAGCTCCTTACTCTGATGAATACTCCATTCTGTTCCAAGCGCTTTAACATGCTCATTGGTTTTGCATTTTCTAACCTCGGCAGCTAACACTTCAGGAATATCAACTTTGAAAACCTGAGGTAATAAATTCAATTGGCTAAGAGCAGAGATCGGTTTAATCCCTGGTATTAATGGCACGTTGATTCCTGCAGCTCGAATCTTCTTTTCAAACTCAAAAAACTTTTGATTATCAAAGAACATTTGCGTTACAATATACTCTGCACCAGCATCTACCTTTTTCTTTAGGAAATAAATATCTGAATCCATATTAGGAGCTTCTTCATGCTTCTCAGGGTAACCAGCCACACCATATGAAAAGGGGGTCTCGAAAGCTTCGGTATGTGTTCCATCCAAATAATCGCCTCGGTTAACCTGATTAACCTGTTCAATAAGATCGATGGCATATTTGTGTCCCGATTCCTTAGCCGCAAACTCATGACGCTTTGATGAATCACCTTTTAAAAGAAGCAGATCTTGAATATCCAGAAAGTTTAAGTCAATTAAAGCATTCTCTGTTTCTTCAGGTGTAAAGCCCTGGCATATAACATGCGGTACAACGGTAACTTTATATTTATTCTTAATCGCAGCAGCCACAGCAACTGTTCCAGGCCTTTTGTTGGTTAGTTTCTTTTGGAAAGTACCATTTGCTGATTCAGCAAAAATCACCTCATCGCAGTGTGAGGTAATATTGATATACTTAGGATCGAATTCCTTAAGCTTATCAATGGTATCAAATACTTTATATATACTATTCCCTTTGCGAGGAGGCAGAAGCTCAAAAGAAAAATGTGTGGTTTTATTTTCTATGGCTTGATTGATATGGTCAATTACTTTCATTTCATAGGTCAAAATATCAAGATGGTAATATTATATGTGGTATACCATCTTGATGGGTTAATAGTTAAAGTGCAAAATCTTATAATGATTTTAAATATTGTTGTGCTTGCTCTTCTGGCATTCCTCTTCTTTTAGCGTAATCCTTAATCTGATCGTCTTGAATTTTACCTATACTGAAATAAAGTGCATCAGGATGTGCTAAATAAAGACCACTAACCGTTGCTGTAGGATACATGGCAAAATTCTCAGTAAGGGTAGCACCAATGTTTTCCTCTACATTTAAGAAATCCCAGAGAACTTGTTTTTCAGAATGCTCAGGTAAAGATGGGTAACCAAAAGCAGGACGAATACCCTGATACTTTTCGCGAAGCTTCTGTTCAATTGTTAGATCCTCATCGGGAGCATAGCCCCAATCTTGTCTTCTAACTCTATCGTGAAGCAGTTCCGTATAAGCCTCAGCTAATCTGTCGGCAAGTACCTTAATCATGATACTCTTATAATCATCCAATTCTTCAGCATACTTTGCTAAACTGTCTTCGATTCCTAATCCTGCAGTCGCAACAAATGCACCAACATAATCAATCCGATTCGATTCAACCGGAGCAACAAAGTCTGATAAACACAGGTTACTTAATCCTTTGGGAAACTTTTCTTGCTGTCGCAGATTGGTAAATCGAGTTAACTCAGAACTTCTTTTTTCATCAGAATAGATAATGATATCATCGCCTAAAGAATTAGCTGGAAACAGACCAAAAACGGCTGCTGCTTCTATCAGATTCTTCTCTTCAATTTCATCCAACATCAAATTGGCATCGTCGAATAGTTTTTTAGCCTCATCCTTATATTGTGCATCTTCCATAATTTCAGGGTACATACACTTCAGCTCCCATGCCACAAAAAAGAAAGTCCAATCGATATACTTACGAATCTCACTCACAGGGAAATTACGCTCAACCTGAAGACCCAATTTATTAGCCTTATATATTGGCGACGTTTCCCAATCAATTTGTTCCTTATTAGCACGAGCTTGTTCTATCGTAAAGTATTCTGCTGACTTTTCTTTGGCATAAGCCTCACGAATATCGTCGTACTTATTGTGAATTTCTTTCAGATAAGATTCTCGTTTATCTTTATTGCATAAATTTTTGAATACGCCAACCGATTTTGAAGCATCGCTTACGTAAACAACACCTCCCGAATAGTTGGGTTCAATTTTAACAGCCGTATGCAACTCCGATGTAGTTGCACCTCCCACAACCAATGGGATATTCAAGCCCAAGCGCTCCATCTCTTTGGCTACAAAAGCCATCTCTTCAAGCGATGGTGTAATCAATCCACTTAAACCAATGGCATCGACATTTTCAGCTACAGCGACTTCTAATATTTTAGAACAAGTTACCATAACGCCAAGGTCGATTATCTCGAAATTGTTGCAACCCAACACTACGCCTACAATATTTTTCCCAATATCATGAACATCACCTTTAACTGTAGCCATCAGAATTTTACCCGCATTACTTGCTGCTAATCCTTTTTTCTCCTCCTCGATAAAAGGTTGAAGGTAAGCTACAGCTTTTTTCATCACTCGGGCAGATTTAACCACCTGCGGCAAAAACATCTTACCTTCTCCAAAAAGATCACCTACAATATTCATCCCGTCCATCAAAGGACCTTCAATCACTTCAAGAGCCCTCGGATAATTCTGACGAGCTTCTTCAGCATCGGCATCGATGTAATCAGTAATCCCTTTTACTAGAGAATAAGACAAACGCTCCTTGCAAGATTTCTCCCTCCAAGCATCAGTTTTCACCTGAGTTTTACCTTCCGACTTTACGTTTTCAGCAAACTCGATCAACTGCTCAGTTGCTTCGGGATGACGATTGAGAACAACATCTTCAACTCTCTTCAAAAGTTCTGGCTCAATCTCATCGTAAATCTGCAACATGCCAGGATTAACGATACCCATATCGAGCCCCTCCTTTATGGCATAATAAAGAAAGACAGAATGCATAGCCTCACGCACCATATTATTCCCACGAAAAGAGAATGACAGGTTACTAATACCACCACTTATTTTCGCATATGGCAAGTTGGCCTTAATCCATGTGACCGTTTTTATAAAATCGACAGCATAATTATTATGCTCCTCAATTCCCGTTGCAATTGCCAAAACATTCGGATCAAAAATGATATCCTCAGGAGGGAAATTGACAACTTCTGTTAATATTTTATAAGCTCTTCCGCAAATTTCGATACGCCTTTCATAAGTATCAGCCTGGCCTTTTTCGTCGAAAGCCATAACCACAACCGCAGCGCCATATCTTTTTATCTTCCGCGCATGAGCGATAAATTCAGTCTCACCCTCTTTCATCGAAATGGAGTTGACCACGCACTTACCTTGCACACATTTTAAACCTGCCTCTAATACCGACCATTTTGAAGAGTCAATCATGATAGGGACACGAGAGATATCAGGTTCAGAAACCAAAAGCTTCAAGAAAGTAACCATTTCGATCTCGGCATCCAACATGGCATCATCCATATTTATGTCGATAATCTGCGCCCCATTCTCAACCTGATTCCGTGCGATAGATAAAGCTTCTTCGTACTTCTTTTCGCCAATCAAACGAGCAAACTTTCGAGAACCAGCAACATTGGTTCTTTCTCCAATATTCACAAAATTGGATAGAGAATTGATTCTTAAAAGCTCAAGTCCACTCAAACGTGTTTCGGGTTCTATAATAGGAAGCTGGCGAGGCTTCTCACCTTTCACAGCCTGAGCTAATGCTTTAATATGTTCTGGTCGAGTACCACAACATCCACCCACAATATTAATCTTCTCACCCTTCAATAGAATATGAAGGTCAGAAGTCATTGTTTCTGCTGTTTCGTCGTACTCGCCTAATTCATTTGGTAAACCTGCATTCGGATACACACTCACATATACTGAAATCAACTTATCCAATTGTTCGATATAAGGAACCAGATCCTTTGCTCCAAAAGCACAATTAAGACCTAAACTTAAAAGTCGATCCGATTTCACTGATGTAACAAAGGCCTCCAGTGTTTGACCGGAAAGTGTTCTTCCACTGTTATCGGTAATTGTACCCGAAAGCATAATTGGCATATCAAACCCTCTTTCATTGAGTATCTCATCAGCAGCAAAAACAGCAGCCTTAGCATTCAGTGTATCGAATATGGTTTCTATTAACAAAACATCAACTCCACCATTAATCAATCCGTTAATTTGCTCAGTATAAACCTGAACCAAATCATCAAAATTCACATCGCGATAACCCGGATCTTCAACCTTAGGTGACATGGATGCTGTTTTATTTGTAGGACCAATTGCACCAGCTACCCAACGAGGCGTCGAAGGATCTTCCTTTAGAATTTCATTGATAACTTGACGAGCATTTTTTGCTGCTTCCAAATTTAATTCATAAGCCAAACCCTCCAGACCATAATCGATAAGAGAAATGGCATTGGAATTAAATGTATTGGTCTCAATAATATGCGCACCCGCTTTAAGAAAGTCTCTATGAATCGATTTTATAATTTCTGGTTTTGTCAGTGTCAATAAATCGTTATGCCCTTTCTGATCGAAAGTTGAATTGGCAAATCGCTCTCCACGAAAATCTGATTCTGATAATTCAAAAGCTTGAATCATAGTCCCCATTGCCCCATCCAAAACCAAGATCTGTTCCTTTAATGTGTCTTTTATCGATGTCATCTTATTGTCTTTTATCTTGTAAACAACAACAGTCCTCAACGGGAATTTCCTGAGTCCCTTGACTTAAAAATATAGCAGTGTTCTTATTTTTTTGCTCAATTAATATCTGATGATTTTCAGTAATTTCAGCAATAGTAAGTGGTGTATAATGTCGAACTGTTATCAACTCCAAACCATCTTCACGCTCTACATCGTATTTTTCACCTAAATCCTCAATTAATCCATCGATAAAACGATTGGAATGATTCACACAAAACACAAAACTAACCGCTGTATTCTGCGTAAAGTTCAGTTTTACACCATACTTATTGATTAAAGAAAATACGAAAAATAAATCGTTCTCCCCAATGAAAGAAAAATTCTGAGGTTTAATACTGATCAAAACCTGCTTCTTCTTTACTATAAAGTTAGGCAATAATGGTTGA
The DNA here is from genome assembly GCF_041555295.1 of Ancylomarina sp. Classification (NCBI taxonomy): domain Bacteria; kingdom Pseudomonadati; phylum Bacteroidota; class Bacteroidia; order Marinilabiliales; family Marinifilaceae; genus Ancylomarina; species Ancylomarina sp. Next base: position 5,818 of record NZ_JBFFKR010000138.1, read on the forward strand.
GGTAAATCACCCTTTGTGATTAAAGTACCCTCTTTTTTAGGCTTAATAAAAGATTTTACCCACAAAGGAATTCCTTTGGCCTGAAGAGGCTTAATTGTTTTAGGATGAATCACACTTGCTCCATAATAGGATAATTCTATCGCTTCATGGTAAGGAATTAAATCGAGCTTCGTTGTATTATTAAAATAATCAGGATCAGCATTCAGCACCCCCAATACATCTTTCCAAATGATCATTTTATCCGCATTCAGAAGATAAGCCAAAATAGCAGCTGTATAATCAGAACCTTCACGACCAAGCGAACAGGTATTCCCTTTAAAATCAGAAGCAATAAAACCTTGGGTGATGTACAAGGAGTAATTTTTAGCATTAAATTTCGCCTTCACCTTCTCATCAGAACTATCCCAAAGAATGTTTGCATCCCGGTATTTGTCATCAGCATCCAGGCAAGTTCTGATATCAATCCACTCATTTATTTGCCCAATATGATTCAAATAGGCAGATACAATAGTCGTTGACAAAAGTTCACCATAAGCAATCAACTGATCGTATTCAAAATTGAATGATGTGCTAAAAGGCTTAGCAAGTCGAGCTTCCATTTCAGAAAACAGAGACTTAATCTTAGCAAGTAGATCTTTGGGGAATTCATCAAAAAGATCAAGAATCAAAGTCAGATGTTTTTGTTTTACTTCCTCCAATAAGGCCTTCACATTTGCCTTCTCTGAATAATGTGCATCGATAATTTCTTCCAACAAATTGGTACTATTATCAATTGCAGAAACCACAACAGTGAGCGGTTCATTAACCTCTCCTATAATTTTACTGATATTTTTTATGGCCCCTGCATCTTTTACCGATACCCCACCAAACTTATATATGATCATATGAAATCATTTTATGCGTGAACAATCTTATTGCTGATTTTTTCTCGACTATTCGTCACCCAAATAAGCCAGGAAAATATCCTTATCAACTAATTGATTTTTAATCTTTATCAAATCTGATAGATTAATATTACCAATCACGTAATTAAAATCTTTCCCCGTTAAAGCCTCTGTTACTTCAGTAAATTTAAACAAGGCCAAATCTTCTTTCTTTGAGTATCTCAAGTAGATTTGAACTGGCATATCGTTGGTATATTCCAAACCGCCGTAATACTTCAACTTCTTGTACTCGTACTTGTAATTATAGGCCAAAGCCGTAACATCAGAAAGTACTGCCGACCCTGTTGGATGAGAACCCGCTCCCTTTCCATACATGAACTGGTTGTCATAGAAATTCCCTTGAATCAAAACGCCGTTATAATGATCTTCAACCGTGTATGCATGCTCTGATGGTTTCACAAATTTTGGAGCAACCAATAAATTCACATGATTACCATTAACCTTAGTTACCTTACCCAGCAAACGAATCTTATAACCTTTCTGAGAAGCCAACTGAATGTCATGTGCAGATAGTCTTGAAATTCCAATATTGAAGACTTGATCAGGGTGAACAAATAATCCAAAACCATGAACGGTAAGGATAATCAACTTATAAAGTGTATCGAAACCTTCAACATCAGAAGTTGGATCACTCTCGGCAAAGCCCAAATCCTGAGCTTGCTTTAAGGCAACTTGATAATCAAGGTTTTCATTAAAAATCTTAGTCAAAATATAGTTCGAAGATCCATTCAGAATACCACTTACCGATTGCAATAAATCATTGTCGTAATATTCTTCAAGATTACGGATGATAGGAATACTACCACAAGCCGATGCTTCGTAAAGGAATGAAACCTTATTCTCCCATTGCAATTGAATCAGCTCTTCGATATGATAGGCCAACATCTTTTTGTTAGCCGAAACAACATGTTTGCCATTCTGAAGAGCCGTTTTCACGATGCGATAAGCTTCATCAGCATCATCAATCAATTCAGCAACAACATTAATCTCAGGATCATTTAAGATATCGTCTGGATTCAAAGTCAAAATCTCAGGAGACAACTCACGCTCCTTCGAAGGATCTTTCACACAAACCTTAACTATTGAGGCATCGAGCCCCTTAGAGTTTTTTAATACATGAGCCAAACCAGAACCCACAACTCCAAAACCAAATACACCAATTTTTAATTTCTTACTCATTACAGTACCTTATTTATAAAATGATTGAATAACCTTTGTTAATTGTTTTTGCTCCAATAAGAAACCGTCATGCCCGTATAATGAATCAATTTCAGCGTACTCCGCTCCCGGTATATGTTGAGCTATAAATTTTTGTTCTGCTATTGGGAATAGTAAATCCGACGCCACGCCAATAACCAATGTCTTCACTTTAATCTGGCTGAGTGCTTTTTCTGGTGAGATTCGCCCTCTACCTATATTATGCCCATCCATTATTTTTGATAATTGCCAATAAGAATAAGCATTGAAACGATTCGCTAATTTTAAGCCTTGATAATTTTGATACGAACTCGCTTTAAAATCATCCTGCTTATCATGATCAGTTTCACTTTGAGTATCCTGATAGGTCTGATAATTTCGATAACTCAATAGGGCAATCGATCGTGCCGTCTTCATACCTTCCAAACCAGCTTCATGTGTTGATTCTTTCCATGTTGGATCAACTGCAATTGCCATTCTCTGAGATTCGTTAAAGGCAATTCCCCAAGGCGAGTGCTGTGCATTACTTGCCAAGAAGACTAAATGTCCAAGATGTCCATCCAATTTGTAAGCCCACTCAAGCGCTTGCATTCCACCAAGTGAACTACCAATCAGTGTATGGATTTTTTCGATACCCAATTCAATTCTCAATAACTCATGAGCCGCAGCCAAATCGCGAACCGCTAACTGAGGGAAATCGTGACAATATGCCTTATCTGTTTTTGCATTAATACTTAAAGGACCAGTGCTACCATAACATGAACCCAAAATATTAGCACAAACAATAAAGTGCTCCTTGGGATTGAAGAAATCTTTTTCGCCAAACAAGCCTGCCCACCAATCGAACACATCTGAATTAGCAGTCAG
>NZ_JBFFKR010000139.1:0-8734 GCF_041555295.1 Ancylomarina sp.
CTACAAACTTCTACAACATTACCATTTTCTGCCTCAGTAAGAATCCCTATTTTTTCTTCTAATGTCCAACGTCTTTTCATGCCTTAAATTTAACTGTTTAAAATCTGAAATTTTACTCCAGTCTTTTTAGGGGCTAAACTAGGTAGAATTACCGATCAAAGAATACAAATCTCAGCACTTGAAATGGAACGGAGTATTGGAGGTGTTTTAAAGGGCTCTTAAGAGCTATTTATACCGTTCTGATTGATCACACCCCGATCGTACCTAGATCGCTTATCTAGATCTTATGTCGATTTTAGACCGATCTCTGATCCTACTTAATCGGTCTTTCAGATAGCAAGACATCTCTATTGGGAGGGAATACCTATTTTGCTAGGAAAATCAGGGAACACAGGAAATAAAACTAAGTATTGGAGGTGTTTTAAAGGGTGCTTAAGGGCTATCTATACCGTTCCGATTAGATCACATCTCGATCGTATCTAGATCACTTATCTCGTTTCTACATCGATCATTTATCCTACTCAATTGACCTTTTAGATAACAAAACAGATCTATTATGTGAGGATACTCATTATACTAGGCAAATTAAGGAATACAGGAAATTAAACGAAGTATTGAAGGTGTTTTGAAGGCTTCTTAAGAGGTGTTTATACCGTTCCGATCTAGATCGTTTATCCGTTTAGGAGGATATAACAAAAGCCAAATAATATTTTAGAGTCTCGGGTCTCAATTGCCCGAAATTTAAAATACCAGTTGGCTTGATAAGTATAAGCTGAAATTGCAAGAAAATTGATTAAATATCATCTACCTCTGGTTGCATCATGAAAGCTTGCAAAGAACTAAATATTTCGACTTGCTTTTCATGGGATTTTGAAAAGAGAACATACAGCATTTGCACCAAACTTTCTTGTACATCGGGTTGCATTCTTCTAATGGCATCAATAATCTGTTTTTCTTGAATATTGAATTGATCTGAAACACCGCTCAAAGCATTTTCTCTATTAGGAATCAGTTTGCTTGCAAAAGCTCCTAGTGCTGATTGAATAGCGGGCATTTGTGTAATTGCCGCAACGGTTTCTTTTGTTGAATTAGTCCTGATTTCAGCAATTTCTTTAATGTGTTTTTCTCTTATATCACTAATTTTATCCTCTAGTTTTTCAATGGTAAATTCTTGCTTTAAATTCAATTCCTTTAAATCCCTAAGCTTGTCCCCGTAATCGGTTCTTAGATTTAGAATTTTATCAAAGTGTTCCCTTTCTATAGTTCTTAATTCTGCCGAAGCATTGGGGCTTATTCTTAGTTCGTCGGGCTTGTTTATATCCATAGGGGGATAGGTGTCATCTAATTCAATAAGTCTTCTTTCTTTTGCCCTAAGTCGTTTTGCTTTGTTTATACAAGCTAATGAGCAATATCGACTATCGGGTCTTTTCTTTTCGATTGATTCTCCACATATTTCACATTCCATTTTTCTATTTTTTTAGTTGCTTATTTATTTAATGATTTTTTATTAATGGGGAATTTTCATTTTACCTATTCATTCCAATTTCCCAAGGTTTTCTCCATTCAATACTTTCATGAATGAATTTCACTTCATTTTCTAGAAGAAGAGATTTGCCTTTGATGTGATTTAAAAATGAGGGATTCAGTTTTTTCATTCTTCGGGAAAGTGTATTAATGGAAATACCTAATTCTGCGGCTAGCTCCTTTCGGTTCATTGTTCTGTACTTCATATTTCTTTTATGTGACTTTTGATTCTATTTTTCTGATTTGCATTCATTTTAGAGTGTGCCCTTACTTGAACCTAGCAAATTGATTGTTTTAAACCCTAATTGCTGTATTCAAATTGACTCCCTAAAATGAAACAGACTTAGAAATTTCACCTTCGTGATTAAATCTATTTTTTTCTTCTCACAAATTCATTTAAGGTGCAATCTGCCGCATGATATCGGTCTTTTGATGAATCTGAATTTGACGTCTTAAAAAGGCTATACTTATTTCGCCTAAACATTCTAGTTATTAGTTTACGTTCATTATCCATTCCTGGGGACTTCATAATCACTTCTGCTATTGCAGATAATTCTTCTTCTCTAACAACTATGTTTTTCATCTTTATCATTGCTCATATTTCATATTAATCTTGATTCTTAGTTTCAAAATATTCAGTTCTTATGCGCTTAACGGTGCTTTTACTCACACCAGTTGCAGCTACTGTTTTATCCGTGCTCATGCGGCTATCTAAACAGGCTTTTACATTCGGGTATTTCTCAACCAGCGAAACGCTATCTTTGTTTTTAGCTCCTTTGGGTTTGCCTTTATAGACACCTCGTTTTTTAGCTTCTGCAATTCCCTCTTTTTGTCTTTCTTTTGTTCTATCAATTTCTTGTTGTGCTAATGTTGAAAGAATATTAGTTATTAATTCAAATGTTGGATTTGCTTTTCCATCGACAAAGCTTTTTAACCCATAACGGTGTATTGTTACACAAACCTTTTGCTCTTTAAAAAAATGGAGGGTTTGCATAATATCAAGCGTATTTCTACCCAAACGATCAACATCTAAAACTATCAGGTCAGAAACTCGTTTTTGTTCTGTAGCATCAATTATTTTTTTTGCTTCTGGTCTATCGGCAAAAGCACTTTTACCCGAGATTTTATCTATAAGTAGCTTTCCATTGTAATTTTTTAAAGCTTCAACTTGTCGGGCTTCGTTTTGTTCGGTTGTCGAAATTCGAGTGTATTTATATATTCTCTTTTCCATAGGTTAAATTCTTCCTTTATTGGGGTCATTTTTTAAATGGGTTCAAAAAGTGTTGTTTTCGAGATGAAAAGTATCTTTTAAAGCCTTTTTATCGGGGTCGCTTTTGGCTATACCTTACTTTTGAACCTTTTACCATTTTTTGTTTATGCCTGTCAATTCCTCATGAATGTATTTCACTTCATTTTCAAAAAGGAGAGATTTATTTTTTATGTGATAAATAAATTCAGGCTTTAAATATTTTTCCATTCTTCGCTTAAGAGTGTTTATAGAAATGCTTAATTCCGATGCAAGCTCTTTTCGGTTCATTGTTCTGTATTCCATCTTAATTTGATTATTGAAGTTTTATATAGTTGTTGTTTATTGTTCGTCCAAACTTGACTTTCTTTTCTTTCCAGAGTTCGAGAAGAGCTTCTTTAGCCTTTCGGGTTATTTCTTCCTTAAATTCTTTATCAAGGACAAAATCAGGGCTTTGCTTTGCTTCTTGCTTTCCCTTAGTGATGCTTTCCAGTGTTTCTAATACAATTTGTTTCATAACACGGGTATTGGATTAGTTTCATGATATTCTGTTTTCTTCTCAAATTCGTTGAGGAAAAACCTAGCTTGTGAACCGTGGTAATATTTTCTTTTACCGTTTACAGTTACGATTATAGAAGTCTTTCGGGCTTTCACTCCTTTAGTCTTCTTTCTATTGGGGTTTGTGGTTCTGGTTAAGCTTAGTTTATCTCCTATGTCCTTTATGAGCTTTAGTATTTCTTTTTCCTTATCACTCTTCTTTTTCTTTCGGGTCTCTGAAACTTTGAGGTTATAGGCTTTGTCTCTGCATTTTCTTTGATTGTTGCAATACTTAGAATCTGTTTTTTGTCCTGTAATCTCTTTTCCACAGATGAGACAATGTTTTTTCTTTTCTTTTCCCTCCCTATGGTCGTGAGAATCGCACCTTACAATACCTTGTGTATTCGTCCCCTTTTTTGCTGCGTGATTGGGTTTATTCCATTTATTTAGGCTTTCAAACTCTGTGTAATCGTCCCCTTTTTTAGTGCGTGAAAAGGCTGACAGCTCCAATGATATAAGGTCTTTTAGGATATTTTGAATGTTTCGTTTTGCGTACTGGTTGATTAGCTTTTCTAGTAGTAGTTTATTACGCTTACGTTCTTTTCTGCATCTATCATCTTTAATCCACCAATCGGGGTTACGTAGGTCTTTAAACTTGCTTCTGTATTTGGCGGGTAATCTGCGAGGCGTTTTGATTTGCTCCCATTCAAAGAAGATTGTCTCATCTATGGGTTTTAAATACTTATCAAGTATGAGCTTGCTTAGTTTTTCTTTATCCAGTAAATCAGCTAGGCTTGTGATGCCATAATTCTCAACGGCTCTCATACGGTTAAAGCTTGTTTCAATTCTCAACAATTCAGAGGTTTGAATTTTGGCTTGTGCCGATTTGTCGTAAAACTTGTATTTGGTATTGGTGGTTTTGTAGGTGTAGCCTAAACCCATCTTTCCGTTTATTTCCATATCGGAACGTTCAGCACCTCTGCAATAAAGAATACTATCAAGAAAGGTTTTGTTATCAATCTTACAGGCGGTAGTATCTAAGTTTAAACCTAGTTCGAAACCTCTTAGAATAGCTGTTTCGGGCTTCACTCCAAATTCAGCTAATTGGTTTACAGCTTCCTGAAAATCATCGTAGGTAAAACGAGTTGCATTATTATAGCCTTCGTTGTAGTATTTATGAATTGAGCCTTTGATTTTTACTTTGCCCAAAGGTTCTATTATAAAGTTTAAACCTCTGTAATTGGCTTTCTTACTTCCAATTTCTTCTTTTGATCGGCAATCTTTCACTACGGTAAAATCTAGCTTTAGGTCGTTTTCCCAAAGTCTAAAATCAAAATCCATAAGTTCTATGCTGATAAAGTCAATCAATTGGTGAAGAGTGTAAAAAAGTGGGGAGTTAATAGTCTTAAAATGTCGGTGTATGCGTACCCTAAAAACGTGCGTTTTTCTTTGCTTTTTGGAGCAATTTTCAAAAAAAAACAGGCTTTAATAAACCTGTGTATTCGTACCCTTTTTATTTGCGTGTTTTATTCTGAATCACTTATGAAATCAGGAACCCAAGGCTTATTTAAAAGTTCATTTTGTAGTCCTAAAACGACATAGCCTTTTTCAATCCCTAAGTTTTCTCCCTTTAGGATATAGCTTACTTTTCGAGCGCACAAATCACCAGTGAATTCTTTTTCATTTGGGCAATATTCTTGCAAAATTAAGGTGTCACCTATTTTAAAATTTCTATCGTTTTTTCGGACTTCAAAAGGTTTATTTCCAGTTAGTACTTCTAAGAAATATTCAGGGTGAATCTTTAAATTATGGGTCATGTTTTTCTGATTTTTAAAATATACTTTGGCTTAATGCACTTAGGACTTCAAAATTTTGTTCAGCTCTTTCTAATACAAGGCATAAACCAAAACCTGCAAGAGTCCAATTAAGACAAGCAAGCTTATACCACTTTTCTCTATATGACTTAATCCCCATGATAACATTCAGTACTAAGCAGAAAGACAATAATAGAATCGTGTTCATATTCTTTTATTTTGTTTTTAAAACAGCAAATAAGATTGCCGTTAGCATTAGAACTATAAGAGCTGTCAAAAAATCACCTGTTATCATAGCGTGGATAAATACAGCTAGCGAGATTAAGCCTATTGCTGTGATTAAATTGGGATGGATACCTATTTTCTTAATAATTTGGGTCATGCTTTTACTTGTTTAGGTGAAACACAAAGCGATTGCAAATACAGGTAAACCGCTAAAAAAAATAAATGGTAATAAGCACCACTTAAGACTGCTATTAATGCTCCTAGTGCCATACATAGCAAAAGGATTCTTACAACTTTTTTCATTGGGTTATCTTTTGGGTTTGTGGTTAAAGGGTTAGGCTATTTTCCCCTTTTGATATTCTTCAAGAAAATTGTCAATATCAGTTCGTTTGTAAACGATGTTCTTTCCAGTTTTATAGAACTTAAGAAAAATCATCTTTTTACTTCGTGAACTTACCTGTACGCCTTCCCTCCAATTTTGAAAGGTGTCCTTAGAGCCAAATCCCAAATACGCAGCAGCTTCTTGTAGGTTCAACCATTTCTTTTGATTTAAATCGCAAACTATTTCTGGTTTTGTCATGGTTCAAAAATATTTTAGGCTATTCTTTTAACTTCAATTATATTATCTATAGTTCTCTTCGAAAACTTCTTTCCTTCTTCTATAGTTAGATTACTTGCTGTCACACTTATTGATCGATACTGTGACTTAGGGTACTTTTCAACCTCCCCGATTGCCATTGCTCGCATAACAGGTGCTAATGCACGTTTTGTTAACTGTGTTTCCGTATTTTTCATATCTTTGATATTATTGATTGATTAATTCTTCGCAAATATAGCGAAGATGTTCGCACCTATACAAATTATTCGCGATGATTTTAGCAACAACAAAAGAAAGAATCATAGAACTTATTGAACGTAAGAATATTAGCAAAGCCTTATTTTTTAAGGAAACTGGTATTAAGAGAGGACTCCTAGATGCTGATAAATTGAAATCTACTGTGACAGATGTAGTCGTAGCTAAAATTATCGCAACATATTCCGATATAAATCCCATTTGGTTGATAACAGGTGAGGGGAAAATGCTCTTAAATGAAGAAGAAAAAGGGAGTAATAATATAAGTCCAAGTGTTAGTCCTGAAAGCGAAGTTGGTGTACCGTATTACGATGTTGATTTTTCTGGTGGGTTTAATGCAATCTTTAATAATCAAACTTTGCTTCCTGATCACAACATAGTTTTTGCACCTTTTAAAGATGCTCAGTTGTGGTGCAACGTCACAGGTAATTCAATGGCTGAAAAAATAAACCATGGTGATATAATAGCTATAAAAGAATTGACTGACTGGGAAGAAAATATATTATTTGGAGAAATATATGCAGTAGTTACCAACCATCTACGAACAATCAAAATCATTCGAAAATCAAACAACGAGAATAACTATAGACTTGTTCCTATCAACACAAATGAATTTGACGAGAACGAAGTAAAAAAGACATCTATACTAAAAGTCTTCACCGTTCTGGGGGCAATCAAAAAGTTCTTTTAAAAAACTTATGAGTAATTTCAATTTAATATTAGGGTCTACAATAGTCATCCTTACATCTTACTTAATCTATTTTATAACTAGATTAAAACAAGGAGAGACACTAAAAAAACCTCTTATCGCATTACTCATCCTTTTGGTTATCACTCTTACAAACAATGGAATATTATTCTTCTTTGAAAATGATGTCCCCCCATACTGGATTTATAGTTCAATCATTTCTGCTTTATCAAGCGTCTCACTTGCAATATATTACTACTTGCAAGAGTTCACAAACATTCAATTAAAAGACACAATTCCTACTAGTTCACTATTAACATCATTATTGATATCTTTAATTGGATTCATATTAATGGGGACAAACATGTTAGATCTCAACAACACTAAATCGGATGCGATCAATTTAGATTTAATAGAGAACAGTATAGATAATGTAAAAATGAAGTTTAATGAGATTGATGATATAATTACTAATGAATCTCACAATATCAATAAAATATTTTCCGAAATAGAAAAAGAACTTGATGCTAAAAATCAAAAACTTGAAGATATTCAAAAGAGAGAGTCCAATTTAATAGAACAAATCGAATATTATAAAAACCTTTCAAGTCTTACTGAAAAACAAGCAAACTCAGTTGTTAAGACACTGACCCAAGATGCTAACAAAGAGAATATTATTAGTTTTTTCATAGGATTTCTAGCAAGTTTTCTTGTTTGGCTAATTACTCAAATGAATTTTTTTAAAAAAATATTTGAATTTAAAACAAATTAAAATCTTAATCTTAAATATGAACATTCCCTTAAAAGATGTATTCCCTACGATTGTTCAGGTAATAGTATTTATTAAACTACTTAAGACCAAGATTTCAAACAATTGGATTATTACTATGTAACCAATCCTTTTTATAATTTCAGCTATCGTGATTATTAGATTTATCAAAATCTAATTGATTAAGATTGCTTAAAATATTCTATAACGGAATAAAAGGGACAGTCTATGTAAACTTTTTTTACTTTCTCTAAATAACACTCACATAAATGAATAAGTTTAAAAACATTAATGGCTTAGCTTTTTACAAAACATATTTAAAAAATGAATTTTCAGAGATTAGGGATTATTTGAATGATACTAAAGATTTAATTAAGTCTAAGCAAGAGAAACTTAGTGAACACATAAGTTGTGAACTTAAAAAAGTTTCTCATCCTGATGATGAACAAGAAATAATTGAATTCCATATCGATGATATAATAAAATATCAGGATACATATATAGAACTTTTAATGAATTCAACATTCATTACGACATTCTCCTTATTTGAAAGTTCATTCCATAGAATATGTGAATATTTACAAAATGATAATCAATTAACACTAAGTGATTTTAAAGGAATAGGAGGTATTGATAAATATCGAAAATATATCGAGAAAATAGTTGAACTTGATCTAACTAGCTTAAATCAGAAATGGGTTACAATAAAAAATTACGGTAAAGTTAGAAACTTAATCATTCACAATTCGGCAAATTTCAAGAAGGATAAAAGCAAAAAACTAGAAGAGCAAGAAATGTATTCATTTATTACTTTCAATCCCTCTATTCAACTAAAAACATTCAGGAAAGGGAATTTTTACATTAATGATCATAAATTCATCAATGATTTTTGTGATATTGGTGAATCTTATCTGGAAGAAGTTATAACAAAAGCAATAGAACAAAAACGATATTGCCATAAACCGAATCAAACAAACGTGCAATAAGCGTGCAAACCCTAATACTCCTCCTTTCATAACCATTAACTTACTGTTAGTTAACAACAAAATGGCTATGTCTGGGGGACCAGGGGTCGCAA
>NZ_JBFFKR010000140.1:0-8619 GCF_041555295.1 Ancylomarina sp.
CCTGCTACCATTAATTGTTTAATTTTAAAATTAAGACATGATGAAAATTAATGGTGCTATTAAAACAGTACAAAAACGCGACGGTCGCATCGTAGCCTTTGAATCTCAAAAAATTACTTTTGCTGTATTCAAGGCATTGCGTGCCGTTGGTATTCCCAACCGAGAATTATCCGAGCAAATCACCCAGAGTGTGATTTCAAAGTTTAAAATGGATACCCCCAGTGTCGAAGATATTCAAGACGCAGTTGAGTTTGAACTCTTCGAACAAAAGCAATATCAAGCTGCCAAGGCTTATATTATCTATAGAAAACAACACGAGGGTATTAGAGATGTAAAAGAACTTTTTTCGAATATCGACATTATCGATGATTACCTAAACAACAACGACTGGCGAATTAAAGAAAGTGCCAATTCATCCTATTCTTTACAAGGAATGAATCAGCATATTTCCACCATTATCAGTTCACAATATTGGTTGAATCAAATCTATCCTACTGAGATTGGACAAGCACATAAACAAGGCAAACTCCACATTCACGATTTAGGTTTTGTTAGCGTTTATTGTGTGGGATGGGACTTACAGGAACTTATTCATGTTGGGTTTAAAGGCGTACCTGGAAAAATTGAAAGCAAACCTGCAAAACACTTTAGAACCTTACTTGGACAGATTGTAAACTTCTTTTATACCATGCAGGGTGAGGCTGCAGGAGCTCAGGCATTCTCTAACTTCGACACCTATTTGGTGCCATTTATTCGTCACGATAATTTATCATACAAAGACGTTAAACAAGCTCTTCAAGAGTTTATCTTCAATATGAATGTTCCAACCCGTGTGGGTTTCCAAACACCTTTTACCAATATTACTCTCGATTTGGAAATTCCCAATAACATGAAAGACACTGCTGTGATAATTGGTGGTGAAATTCAGGAAACGACTTATGGAGAATACCAACATGAGATGAATTTATTTAATAAGGCCTTTGCTGAAGTGATGACAGAAGGTGATGCTTGCGGTCGTATTTTCTCCTTTCCTATCCCAACTTATAATATCACTAAAGATTTCGATTGGGATAACGAATACCGTCAACCTATCTGGGAAATGACTGCCAAGTATGGTATTCCCTATTTTTCGAACTTCGTAAACTCTGATATGTCTCCTGACGATGTTCGCTCCATGTGTTGTCGATTACGTTTAGATACCACAGAATTAAAATCGCGTGGCGGTGGCTTGTTTGGTGCCAATCCTTTAACAGGTTCGGTGGGTGTCGTTACACTTAACCTGCCACGACTGGCTTACGAATCGAAGAACGAAGGCGAACTTCTCCAGAGAATTGACAAACTGATGGAGCTGGCTAAAAACAGCTTGGAAATCAAACGTAAGGTAATCGAACAACTCACCGAGAATGGCTTGTATCCCTACTCCAAGTTCTATCTTCGAAACATCCATAAAAAGAATGGTGCCTACTGGGACAATCATTTCTCAACCATAGGGATTGTGGGCATGAACGAATTGTTGTTGAATTTCCTTGGAACAGATATTACAACAAAGGAAGGCAATGCTTTTGCCGAAGCTATTATGGATTTTATGCGAGACAAATTGCAGGAGTTTCAGGAAGAAACAGGACATATTTACAATTTAGAAGCCACACCAGCTGAGGGAACAACCTACCGTTTAGCTAAACTCGACAAAAAGGACTATCCCGATATTATTGTTGCCAACGAAAAACAGGTAAAAGAACAGGACGCCGCACCTTATTACACCAACTCGACCCAGTTGCCCGTAGGCTATACCGATGATCTATTTGAAGCACTGGAACTGCAAGACAACCTACAAACCAAATATACAGGCGGAACCGTATTTCACACCTTTGTTGGTGAGAGTCAATTACCTCCAGAGTCCGTTAAGAAATTAGCCAAGACCATTTGCGAAAATTTTAAACTGCCCTACTTTACTCTTTCTCCAACCTTCAGTATTTGTCCTGAGCACGGCTATATTTATGGCGAACACAAAACTTGTCCGAAGTGTGAAACAGAAGGTAAAAATAATGTTTGCGAAGTGTATTCTCGAATTGTTGGCTATCTGCGTCCGGTAGATCAATGGAATAACGGCAAACAAGCTGAATACAAAGACAGAAAACTCTTTGACAAGATGATTGAGATAAAAGAATTGGAACAGGTTTAAATCTGAATTAAATGCAAATAGCAGGATTTAAGAAACAAAGTCTTATCGACTATCCTGGAAATATCAGCTCTGTGGTTTTTACACAGGGCTGCAATTTTCGTTGTGAGTACTGTCACAACCCCGATTTGGTCTTGCCTGAAAGATTTGGTTCATGCTATAAGGAAGATGAACTATTCGCCTATTGGCAAAAGTACCAACACTTGTTAGATGCCGTTTGCATCACAGGTGGAGAACCTTGTATTCACAAGGATTTACCTGACTTTATTTCAAGAATTAAACAACTGGGATTAAAAGTGAAACTGGATAGTAATGGCACAAATCCTGATATGCTGATGTATCTCATTAAAAAAAAGTTAATAGACTTCATATCCATGGATATAAAGCATATTCTAAGTATTGAACATTACAAGATATCGGTTGGGCAATTTTTAAGTCAGCCAAACTTTAATCATATTTTAAAGTCAATCAAACTGATAGAAGAATCCCAAATAGAATATGAGTTTAGAACAACTGTTGCAAAAGGTTTACACACAATTGAACAAATCAAAAGCCTCAAAGATCGTTTTAAACCATCTTATACCATACAAAACTTCAGGCCAGATATTACGCTGAATGAAAACCACGATTATCAAGCCTGGTCTTTAGGTGAATTAAACGAGATGAGCCTCTAATAAAAAAAAAAAAAATGATCTTCGTCTAAAAATAAATATTCAGTAACTTGAGGAAATAGACAATAATTCTATCAACAAATAGTTTATGGATAAGGATTCAAAATTGTTTATTTTTGTATTTATACATCACACAATACATTTAACTGAAAATTATGAAAAAACTGTTTTTAATTGCTAGTTTATTCTGCATATGCACTCTAGCTCAGGCACAAGATTACGGTACGGGAATTGGAATTAGAGGGGGTTCAGCAAATGGGTTGACTATCAAACATTTTATTAGAAACAATGTTGCTTTAGAAGGGATCATTTCATCGAGATGGCAAGGCGTAAACCTAACAGGCTTGTATGAAATTCATGCTAAAGCTTTTAATGAACCTGGTTTTAACTGGTATTATGGTTTTGGTGCTCACCTGGGATTCTGGGATGGAGATCATGCTCACTGGGGAGATGATGGCAAGGACTACACTGTTCTTGGTTTAGATGGAATTTTAGGTCTGGAATATAATATCCGAGAGATTCCTATTAATCTGAGTGTAGACTGGAAGCCTGCCTTCAATCTGGTTGGTTATTCTGGTGTATGGGGCGATGGTTTTGCTCTTTCTGTTCGATATGTCTTCTAAATATCAAACACAAATCAAATAAATTCATAAAAGAGAATCCCAACTTGTTTATACAGGTTGGGATTATTTGATTAAAATTTAACCACTTACATGTTTCTACGGTACTTCCCACCGACCTCGAAGAGCGCATGGGTAATTTGACCAATAGAACAATACTTGGCAGACTCCATTAAAGTTTCAAATAAGTTAGAACCAACTATTGCTTTCTCTTTAAGGGATTTAAGACTCAAACGAGCTTCTTCAGCATAGGTCTTATGCAAGCCTTCAACCGTGCTAATCTGAAAATGTTTTTCTTCTTCGGTAGCTCGAATCACCTCCTCAGGAATAATAGTTGGTGAACCTGTACTTGACAGGAAAGTATTCACCCCAATAATGGGTAAACCACCTGAATTCTTGAGTCTTTCATAGTAAAGAGACTCTTCCTGTATCTTATTTCGCTGATACATGGTCTCCATAGCACCCAACACACCACCACGTTCTGAAATTCTATCAAACTCACGCAATACGGCTTCTTCAACCAAATCGGTTAATTCTTCAATAATAAAAGAACCTTGCATCGGATTCTCATTAATAGTTAAACCCAACTCTCTATTGATAATCAACTGAATAGCCATTGCCCGACGAACAGAATCCTCGGTTGGTGTGGTCAAAGCCTCATCGTAAGCATTGGTGTGCAGTGAATTGCAATTGTCGTAAATGGCGTAAAGAGCCTGTAAAGTCGTTCTGATATCATTAAAATCCATTTCCTGAGCATGAAGGGATCTTCCCGAGGTCTGAATATGGTATTTCAGCTTCTGAGAGCGCTCGTCAGCTCCGTATTTAAACTTCATGGCCTTTGCCCAGATCAATCGAGCTACGCGTCCTAAAACGGCGTATTCTGCATCGACACCATTGGAGAAAAAGAAAGACAAGTTTGGAGCAAAAGCATTTACATCCATCCCTCTTGATAAATAATACTCCACATAGGTAAAACCATTTGATAAGGTAAAAGCCAACTGACTAATGGGGTTTGCTCCCGCTTCAGCAATATGATAGCCTGATATGGAAACGGAATAGAAGTTTCTCACCTCATGATCGATAAAATAGGCTTGGATATCTCCCATCAGCTTCAATGAAAAGTCTGTAGAGAAAATACAGGTGTTCTGCGCCTGATCTTCCTTAAGGATATCGGCTTGAACCGTACCACGTACCCGACACATTGTTTCAGTCTTAATTTTCTGGTAAACATCAGCTGGTAGAACCATATCACCAGTAAGCCCTAAGAGCATCAATCCTAAACCTTCGTTCCCATCCGGTAATTTTCCTTGATAGCCAGGCCTTTCTGTTCCTCTTAGCTTAAAAATGGCAGCAATCTTCTTCTCGATCTCTTTCTCCAAGCCATTCTTACGAATATAAACTTCGCATTGCTGATCGATTGCCGCATTCATAAAATAAGCCACCATAGCTGCCGATGGGCCATTAATAGTCATCGACACAGAGGTTTTGCTTGACACGAGATCAAAACCCGAATAAAGTTTCTTAGCATCATCCAAACAAGCTATTGAAACGCCAGCATTGCCAATTTTCCCATAAATATCGGGGCGTTCGTGTGGATCTTCCCCGTAAAGGGTCACCGAATCGAAAGCCGTAGACAAACGAACAGCTGGCATCCCTTTCGAGAGATAATGAAAACGCTTATTGGTTCGTTCAGGTCCTCCTTCACCAGCAAACATACGTATGGGATCCTCGTCCTCGCGCTTAAAAGGGAAAACACCAGCTGCATAAGGAAATTCACCTGGCACGTTCTCTCTCAGATTCCACTTCAGAATATCACCCCATGATCGATACTTTGGCAAGGCAATTTTAGGAATCTTATTATGAGATAAGGTTTCGCCTTTTGTAGTAATTTTAAACTCTTTCCCTCTTACCTGATATTTAAAATGATCTTCAGTAAATTGCTTCTTCTTCTTGGGCCAATTCTTAATTATTTTCAGATTCTCTTTATCAATTTTATCTTCTGTATCTATTATTAATGCCTCGAGTTTCGATATAAGTGATACATCACTTTTCCTATCAGATTGAAGTTTCACCTTTGTTTTTTGTAGCGAATACAATAAGTCGGCCTTATCCGCCTCGACTTCGCTATGTTTATTATAATTCATGATCGTTTCTGAGATCTCAGAAAGATAGCGAACACGCGATGGTGGGATAACCTGTATTTTTTCACTTATGGCAAGTCTTTTTGTCACATCACGATCAAAAACACCTGGTCTAATTTCGTTCAATTTATCAGCAATGGCGTTAAAAAGTGCATTCAAACCAGGATCGTTAAATTGAGAAGCAACCGTTCCAAATACAGGCATATTTTCGAGCTCCTCTTCCCATAATAAATGATTCCGCTGATATTGCTTTCTCACATCGCGTAAAGCATCTAATGCCCCTCGCTTATCAGATTTATTAATAGCTATTAAATCGGCATAATCCAACATATCAATTTTCTCAAGCTGTGTTGCAGCACCAAACTCAGGGGTCATCACATAAAGTGAACAATCTGAATGATCAATAATCTCCGTATCAGACTGACCAATACCTGAGGTTTCAAGAATAACCAAATCGAAACCTGCATTCTTTGTGATACTCAAAACATCCTTAATGTGTTTTGATAAAGCCAGGTTGGTTTGACGGGTACTGAGTGAGCGCATATAAATGCGAGGGGAATGCACTGAATTCATACGAATACGGTCTCCCAGCAGAGCTCCTCCGGTACGACGACGAGAAGGATCAACAGAAATAACAGCCAAGTGCAAATTGGGGTACACATCCAAAAAACGACGAATCAGCTCGTCAATCAATGAAGATTTACCTGCTCCTCCTGTTCCTGTAATACCAAGAGTTACAGAATTGGATTTCTGTTCTTCAACTCTCAGCTTTCCCATTAAATCAGAAACCATTTCCGGATAATTCTCTACAGCTGAAATCATCTTAGCTAAAGCGAAATGATTGGCTTTATTTAACTGATCAATAGAAACATTCACCACTTTACCTGTAGGAAAGTCACAGTTCTCAAGTAAATGATCAATCATGCCTTGCAGACCCAGTACACGACCATCATCAGGAGAATATATTTTAGAAATACCATAAGCTTCCAATTCTTCAATCTCAGTAGGTAAAATAACACCACCACCTCCGCCAAAGATTCGAATGTGTTCAGAATCTCGTTCGACAAGCAAATCCCTCATGTATCTAAAAAACTCATTATGCCCTCCCTGGTAAGATGTTACAGCAATTGCCTGAACATCTTCTTGAATAGCACAATCGACTATCTCCTGCACAGAACGATTGTGTCCTAAATGAATCACCTCCGCTCCTGAAGCTTGCAAAATACGTCGCATGATATTGATTGAGGCATCATGACCATCGAAGAGCGAGGCTGTGGTCACAATACGAATTTTGTTCTTTGGAATGTACATAGGGTTTGTGGTTAATCTTTGGTTAATATGCTGATTAATATACAATAAATATATGAATCTATCCAGATATCAACATGGAACATCCAACTTTATCAAAAGACATTTGACGCAAAGCAAAGGCCTATTCTATCACCTTATTTTAAAACAGAAGGCGTGCTTTTTTATCGAGATCCCCTTTTTGTCCCCTTCTTAAGACTCAAGGAAGCCAATTGATGCGGGCTGTAGATCTTAGCATTTTAAAATTTAGCCTAAATAATCACGTCATGTGAATTGGTTTCAAATCAGATCAAAAGATTCAGCATACTTGTACAGATCTATCAAATTCCTAGCCTCTAATTTCTTAATGATATTTCGTCTATGTGTTTTCACCGTCTTTTCAGAGATAAAGAGCTTATTGGCAATTCCCTGGTTCTGAAAACATTTAACCAAAAATTTTAAAATGATCTGTTCCCGTTTCGTTAGAGAAGAAAACTTAGTCCAATTCTCACGCCTGTGATTTATCTTGTCCATATGTTGTTTAAGGGCATGCAAACTGTGAGGCAGGGAATCAATTGGGAGCTCAAGCTTAATGGTTGCTCTGGTCTTATTGGGATTCAAGCTGATGTCAATACAGGGTTCGAAGGTTTCCGGAGGTCGATTGGGTTCAACAATTGCCTTATTTTTTCTATTCGCTGTAATCCAATCGATGGCTTGTTGCTGATCATGAAAAAATTTGGGGTTAAAAACAGAATCAGCTTTATCGAGAGAATTCATGACCGATAACTGCGTTTTGCTATCCTGTGCCAGCACAAAGACTAAATCCTGAACACCTGCCCTGTAAGCAGGCAGGTTAATCTCATCTTCAATCCATACAAATAATTCATTGGGTATGATAAAACAGAATTGCTCCTGATCCATAATTATTCGTTGCACTTTTAAGCTGCAGCACAAGTCGCGACATAAAATCAGCTCACTCTTAAAATCGGCAGCAGACATACCAGCCTGCTTCCACTTGGAGAGAAGCAAGCCCTTCGATTCATTAAAATCGACAGATATTAAAGCTGAGTCATAAACGATCAAGATCCTATACATTAAGCCTTTGAGGTATCAATTTACATCATTTAGCAATTAAAACCTGACGTTTGTCAAAAAAAATACTCCCTAGTGGGTATTTTTTCAACAAGAAGCTTTCCAGAACTTTGTTGGTATAATAAATACAATCAGTACAAAAAGATAATACGACGAACCTTAATCTT
Source organism: Ancylomarina sp. (assembly GCF_041555295.1). Classification (NCBI taxonomy): domain Bacteria; kingdom Pseudomonadati; phylum Bacteroidota; class Bacteroidia; order Marinilabiliales; family Marinifilaceae; genus Ancylomarina; species Ancylomarina sp. The sequence continues at coordinate 8,158 of NZ_JBFFKR010000140.1, forward strand.
TGTGAAATTGAAAAACAAATACATCAGACAACCAGCACACTAAGCTTATAAAGAAAGCTGCATTTTATCAAAACAAAAAGATACAGTCAAAAACAAAAAAGCCTGAAGCAAACAATGATGTGAGAAATTTAAAATAGATAAGTGCCCAGCAGAACAAGATATGTTTTCAGATTAAAAAGCTAAGAGTGCAAGTGACAAAGCTAAGTCTCCAGATGGTAAAGGTGAGGACGCAGATTGTAAAGCTTAAGCTCCAGATGGTAAAGGTGAGGACGCAGATTGTAAAGCTCAAGCTCCAGATAGTAAAGGTGAGGATGCAGATTGTAAAGCTTAAGCTCCAGATGGTAAAGGTGAAGGCGCAGATTGTAAAGCTCAAGCTCCAGATGGTAAAGGTGAAGGCGCAGATTGTAAAGCTTAAGCTCCAGATGGTAAAGGTGAAGGCGCAGATTGTAAAGCTTAAGCTCC
>NZ_JBFFKR010000141.1:0-8613 GCF_041555295.1 Ancylomarina sp.
GGCTGAATCTGATCACAACCCAATTGTTTCAATTCACGATCATGGTGCTGGTGGTCACTTGAACTGTCTATCAGAATTAGTTGAAGAAACTGGTGGTAAGATCGATCTTAACGCTCTTCCTGTTGGTGACCCTACTCTATCTGCAAAAGAAATTGTTGGTAATGAGTCTCAAGAAAGAATGGGATTGGTTATAGGAAAAGATGATGTTGATTTATTAACTCGTATCGCAGATCGCGAACGAGCTCCTATATACACTATTGGTGAAACAACTGGCGACATGCGTTTCACTTTCGAAGATAAAAAAACGGGACAGAATCCTATCGATTTAGGTCTTTCCGAAATGTTTGGTAAGCCACCAAAAACAGTTATGACTGATGAAACTGTGGTTGAAACTTTTGCAGAGGTTGCTTACGACGCTGATAAATTGGAAGATTATCTAGAAGAAGTTCTTCAATTGGAATCTGTTGCTTGTAAAGACTGGTTAACTAATAAGGTTGACCGATCGGTAACAGGTAAAATTGCCATGCAGCAATGTGCTGGTCCTCTTCAATTACCTTTAAATAATTTAGGAGCTGTTGCTCTTGACTTCCAAGGTGAAAAAGGGATTGCCACTTCTATCGGACACGCTCCTGTTTCAGCTCTGGTTGATTCAGCTAATGGTTCTCGTCTTTCTATTGCAGAGTCGTTAACCAACTTAGTTTGGGCTCCAATTGAACAAGGTATCAAAGGTGTTTCACTTTCAGCTAACTGGATGTGGCCTTGCAAGAATAAAGGTGAAGATGCTCGTCTTTATAAAGCTGTTGAGTCGATTAGTGAATTTGCTATTGAACTTGGCTTAAATGTTCCTACTGGGAAAGACTCATTATCGATGACTCAAAAATATGGTCAGGACGATGTAGTTTATGCTCCAGGAACTGTAATTATTTCAACTGTTGGTGAAATTGTTGACATCAATCGCATGGTTAGCCCTGTGATGAAGAATGTTGCAAACTCACACTTACTACATATCGATTTCTCAAAAGATGCTTTCCAATTGGGAGGTAGTAGTTTCGCTCAAATCGTTAACAAACTAGGTAAAACAACACCTAATGTAAACGATGCGAAATATTTCGCGAAGACTTTCGAAACACTTCAACAACTTATTCTAGATAGAAAGATTCTTGCTGGTCACGATATTTCTTCTGGTGGTATGGTTACTGCTCTACTTGAGATGTGTTTTGCTGACAATAAACTTGGAGCTTCAATTAATCTTGATGAGATCAAAGAAACTGACTTAATCAAAGTTCTATTTAGCGAGAATCCTAGTGTTATCATTCAAGTTGAGGATATTGACTCAGTAAGCAAAGTTCTTACCGAAACTGGAATTATCTTCCATAAAATTGGAACACCAGCAGAAGCAGGTAAGATGTCAATTACTAAGGCAGATAAAAACTTATCACTTGATATTGCATCATTACGTGATCTATGGTATAAAACATCATACCTATTAGATCGCAGTCAATCTGGTAATGACTTAGCTTTAGAGCGTTTCAAATCATATAAAGAGAATAATCTGAGCTACAAATTCCCTGAGAATTTCACTGGTAAGTTTGACCAGTATGGTATCGATCCTAAGCGTAAGACCAAATCTGGTATCAAAGCTGCTATCATCCGTGAAAAAGGTGTGAATGGCGATAGAGAGATGGCTTGGATGATGCATTTAGCAGGAATGGACGTTAAAGATATTCATATGACTGACTTGATTTCTGGTCGCTCTGATTTCTCTGATGTTAACATGATTGTTTTTGTTGGTGGTTTCTCTAATTCAGATGTTTTAGGTTCGGCTAAAGGTTGGGCTGGAGCTTTCCTTTATAATGAGAAAGCTAAAAAAGCTCTCGAAGATTTCTACAAGCGTGAAGACACTTTAAGTTTAGGCGTTTGTAATGGTTGTCAGTTAATCTCTGAGCTAGGCTTAATTTACCCTGAACATGAAAAACACCCTAAGCTGATTCACAATGAATCTCATAAATTCGAATCTGGCTTTGTGAATGTTGATATTGCACAAAACAATTCAGTCATGCTTTCGACCCTTGCCGGAAGTCGATTGGGTATCTGGGTTGCTCACGGGGAAGGTAAGTTCAACATGCCTTACGGAGAGGATAAGTACCAGATTCCGATGAAGTACAGTTTCAAGGATTATCCTGCTAATCCAAATGGTTCTCCATTCAAAACTGCAGCTATTTGTTCTGAAGATGGTCGTCATTTAGCTATGATGCCTCATTTGGAACGTGCAACATATCCATGGAATTGGGCTTACTATAATGAAAGTAGATTAGAAGATGAATTAAGTCCTTGGATTGAAGCTTTTGTTAACGCAAGAAAATGGATTTCAAAACATAAATAATTAAATATCCATATATTTAGAAGCCCTCTTTCCTATTGGAAAGAGGGCTTTTTCATTTACAATAAATATATTTATTTTTAGTTTTTTTTCATACCTTGTGCTTCGAACTAAGCAAATCGAATAATACCATGAAGCACTTTGCACTACTCATATCCATCCTATCTATCACATTTTCATGCGCTAACCAGAAAGACACAAGTAAGAAATCCGTGTCAGATTCTGCTCAAGTAAGTAAAGAGATTCCAATCAATAAACCCAAATTCTCACCAGGAACGCTTGCTCTAAACATAAAAATAAAAAATATTATTTCTCATGATAGTTACAGAGAGATAATTGCAACTGTAGAAAAAACATTAGGTTCTGGTGCCGGAATAATTGGTGTCTATTCAATAGGACAAGAAGTATCCTTTGAAAGCAAACGTGAGTTTAAACTAGAAGTCAATTCAACACACAGTTTCCTTTTTAAGGAAACCCAAACCATGGACAATAATAAGAGGATTTTAAAATTAATTAGGGAAATAAAGTAATTACACAATCCAATTGATGAACTTCAATACAGACTATAACTAACCATATTAGTCTATTACAAGAAAATCATTTAGGCCTACTAACCACTAACAAAAAAAACGAATGGCAAAACATCTACTTTTAGGTACAGCATTTTTTGTAGTTTGCTCCTTATCTGGATTAGCACAAACAAAAAATATTGTTATTAACGAAAACACCTACAAAAAGCTTACTGCTCCTGGAGTGAACCATGTAAGGATGGCAAAAAAAGCTGATCAACGCAAAGGAATCATTCGTGTCAAAGATGCACCACACGAACGAATAATGTTTGAGAAATTAATAACTCAAAATCCCAAAACAGGAGAACTTCCAGCTAACTTTCGTGAAAGAGAATTAAAATTCCTATCTGATAATAAAAATCAATTCGTTTCCAGAACAAAATCTCAAGAGGTAGACTGGAAGCAAACAGGTCCTTATAATGTAGGGGGAAGAACAAGAGCTCTTGCTATTGATATCACTAACGACAATATAATCTTGGCAGGTGGTGTTACTGGTGGCATGTGGCGCTCAGAAGATGGTGGTGAATCGTGGACTAAAACGACCACAACTACAGATCATCAATCTGTTACTGCTGTTGCTCAAGATCCTCGTGAAGGCTTCACCAATATTTGGTATTATGCGACTGGGGAATACTCAGGTTCTGCTGGTGCAAGTGGAGCATTTTATTCTGGGGCTGGGGTATTCAAATCAATCGATAGTGGAAAAACCTGGACCAAAATTGCAGCAACGGATACTGATGACACACCACTTTTCACAGAAACAATTGATATCTGTTGGAATATATGTGTTGATCCTTTAAACGGTGATGTCTATCTGGCAACATATGGTAAAATTTGGAGATTAACCGATGTAGGCGAAGTTGCAACTACAGTTTTAACTAGTAAGCCGCTCGCTGATGATAAATGGGCTTCAACTACAGATATACTTTGTACTCCAACAGGCGTTAAATATGCTACTATAAGTAGTGGTGGAACAGTTAATGGTTTTTACAGATCAACAACTGGAAACATTGATGATTGGAAAGAAATAACACCAGAAGGTTTTCCTACAAATTTCGATCGTACCGTTTTAGCTTATGCTCCTAGTAATGAAAATGTTTTATATTTCTTATCACAAACACCTGATGGAGGTTTTGAAGGCCATAGCATTTGGAAATTGACAATAGATGGTGAAACATATACATGGGAAGATCGATCGGAAAACCTTCCCGCTCAAGATCCTGATGCTGTAGCAGGATATAAATCACAAGGTTCATACAATATGGTCATCAAAGTGGCTCCTGATGATGAAAACATGGTTTTTGTTGGTGGAACAAATCTGCATCGTAGCGACGATGGTTTTGAAACCAAGACTAAAACATTCTGGATTGGTGGGTATGCTACTGAAAATAATGTAAGTCAATACGACAATCAACACCCAGATCAACACGCATTAGTATTTTTTAATGATGGGAAAACACTTTTAAGTGGCCACGATGGTGGTATTAGCAAAACCTCTAACTACAAACAAACTGAAGATTCTGGTACTGAAGACAATATGGATAGTCCTTCAGTAAAACCAGTTGACTGGGTATCATTAAATAATGGCTATCTAACCACTCAAGCCTATACAGTTGGAATAGATGCTAAAGATCTAGAATCCTTCGAAATACTGACCGGTTTCCAAGATAATGGCACGTGGTATACTTCAAAAGAAGGAGACGTACACAAAAAAAATTGGATGCAACTAGGGAGTGGTGACGGTTCATATTGCAGTATGCACAACAGTTTAAATGGCTATATCACTTCATCACAACGAGGTCGTATTTATTTAAATGCTTACAATACCGTAGATAAGGAATGGGAGTGGACTCGAGTTGATCCTGATGGTGTTGATTCTGATGATGTATTATTCATCAATCCATATGAAATAGACAGCAATAATGAAGCTATCATGTTCTACGCTGGAGGAACGGATATATGGAGAAATACGGATATTTATAAAATTCCTAGATTTTCAAATGATGCAGCTAGTTTAGGTTGGGAGAAAATTGAAGGCACAAATGTTACAGGTAAAATTTCAACTATAAAATCATCTACTCTTCCTGCCAACCTATTATATTTTGGAACATCAGAAGGGAAAATTTACAAAACGATAAACTCTCATACAAACCAATCAGTTACTACTGAAATCACAGCTTCTATAATGCCAGAAGGTTATGTAAGTAGTATTGAAGTGAATCCTGCAAATGCTGAATATGTTTATGCGACTTTCTCTAATTACGAAGTAGAAAGTATTTTCTTTTCGAAAGATGCAGGAGATACATGGACTGCCGTTTCAGGAAATCTAGAAATCACTAAAGAAAGTAAGAATATTGGCCCATCAGTAAGATATATGAACGTTGTAAATGCAGAAAATGGACCTATCTACTTTGCAGGAACTAGCATTGGTTTATATATGGCTACCGAACTTAATTCAAATACGAATTGGACTCAGCTTTCAGAAGATAAAATTGGAAACACAGTTGTGAACATGGTAAAAACACGAGAAGATGGCTTTATCGTTGTAGGATCGCATGGTAATGGAACTTTTCATGCAAATATAATTCCTGGCGAACCAACAGTTGATCCAGCTGGACCACTTGTAAGTATTGACGACATGGATGAAACAAATGCCAGACTTAGTATTTATCCTAATCCTATGGTTAATGAAAGTCGCATTGCTTTTCCTAACAAGGATAATGAAAGTTATAGATTAATTGTTATTGACGCTTCTGGTCGTGTTGTTCGAATTATTGAAAACATTACTGGAAACAACGTGATAATAAACCGGGAACAATTGAAACCTGGTATTCACATCATCAATCTTGAAGGTGAAAAAGTATATAATGGAAAACTACTTGTGAAATAAATTTCAAAACCCTTTAATCTAAAAAGACCTAAAAGCTAAATGCCTTTAGGTCTTTTCATTTTAATAGCCCACACCTGCAGCCATAATATTATTTGGGTCGAAAGCATGACAAGGCGTTACACCGTGAACCATGTCACATTTAGGGCAATGTCCTTCGAATTCCTCCATGGTGAATGTTTCCTTGCAACCATGACATTCAATATCCAATGGCATTGGCATCAACTGTTCTGCAAATCCCATCATTCTGACTTTATCAACTACTTGTTGACCATTTTCGAAACTTCCTGCGCATCCGTCGTGCATAATATCTATTTTTTTGTGTTAGTTCGTAATTTTATAATTTAGGAGTGAAATATCAACCTAAAAGCCAATATCTTCTTTCTTAATAATCTCACCTTCACGTAATCTGTTTCTCATTTTTTGAACAACAGAATCCATTCTTTCAAGATCGCCTAATAACTTCTGCTCCTCTTCACTGGTTTCAATCACTTTGTGAATTCCACCATTTTTGATAACGATACGTTTATCACCCATAAGCGCCAAAATTGGATCATGGGTTGCCATTAAAACAATCTTTTCTTCACCAACTAATAAATCTAAGGCACGTTTTCTATCGATACCTGCATTCTCAATTTCATCAATCAAGACAATAGGTGATTTACTAAGAATAGCCGTATCTGCAATCATTAATGCTCTCGATTGTCCGCCACTTAAACTTGTAATTGGGGTTGATAATTCAAACTTCTCTCCTGCCAAGTCGTTAGCTTGTGCAAAAATCTTATTAATCACACTTTCAATATCCTCTACCAAACGAGACTGTGCATGTAACTCAATAAATTCATAAACCGTTAAATCCATCACAAAGTTCATGTTCTGTGATAATTGAGCTACCAATTTATTTCCAGAATTCAAACGCCATTTTGAATCACCAACTTCTCCATTGATTAGCACTGAACGCGAAGTTGGTGTGTCACCTTTAGCAACCCATTCAATATCGGCCAATAATCGACTTTTACCTGAGCCAGTTGGTCCTACAATACAAACAATTTCACTCTTCTTAATTGTTAGTTCACCAAACTGTTCAGCTTCACCAGACTTATTAGTTCCAGGTAATAATGTGATACTATGAACGCCATCATCCTCATCTTCACCAAGAAACTCAAGCATCTGATCAATATAAATACACATTGATCCTAGAACCTGTGACCTATCCATGGCTCTATTCTCCTGCTCCTCCTCTTCATCAAGGAAGTCGAGGTAATTCACAAGTTTGATATCTAAATTCCCATTTAATTCCAATGTATGCTCTTCGAAAAAGCCTGGTAAGAATGGGTATTTCTCAAATAAATCGGTAAGAGTTTTGCTCTGTATATCGTTAATTGTAATCATTTTCTAAATCTAAATTGGTTAATTGAAATCCTCAACAATCTATTTCTTATCACTCAAGTCAATTTTTCGAACATTACCCATTTGGTAAGATTCTCCAATTCGGGTTTCACCCAAACAATATGAACAAAGTGCAGAGGGCATTGAGAATCTCAACTTCTCCCCAACAAGTGTTTTAACTTCAACCTTTTCATCATACAAAAGAGTACTCAATTCATATGCACCTTGTCCTGTTAATCCATTCACGTGCATAATTGTAGCACCAGGATTTACTGTATTAACTCTTGAAGCAAATACTTCACGCTCGGCCTGAGAAACGATATCACCCTTTGTAATAATTACAATGTCGGCCGTTTTGAGCATAGGTCCGATTTTCTTTGGTGTATTAATACCACTCAAATTATCGATAACACACACTGCGGTAACAGTCTTTATATATGGAGAACAACGGTTGCATAAACCAGCACTCTCGGTAATCAAAAGATCCAATCCTTCTTTTATACCCCACTGAGTTACCTCTTCGATATTACTCACGAAATAATGGTCAGGACAAAGTGAACCAGAAAGTCCCTTCTTAACTTTTACACCTGATTTTTCATAAAGAATATCATCATCGGTATACAAACAATCGAATTTCACAACACCTACCTTTAAACCACGCTTTTGAACGGAATCAATTGTCTTTAAAATAACGGCTGTTTTCCCTGATGAAGGAGGTCCTGATACAGTAACTAGATTCATATCTTAAGATTATATCTGTTAAAATTATGAGTTAATGCGAAGCTTATGCTTGCTAAATTGTGACCTAAAATTAATCAATTCTAAATTAAGATTGAGGTGTAAAGCTTAATGGTCCCAAATTTTTAAAGCTGTTATCTTTGATTGCTTTATTAAATATACCTTCACACTTAACGATTAACTCTCCAATATTGTTTGAGTTGATATAATCCCAACCCAACCACATAAATTTATTTTCCTTTGGAAGTCTATTATCAACTTCAGGATTTATACTTGGAAACAGTCCCTGATGTGAAAGAATTTCACCAACAGCTTTTGAAGCGAAAAAATCAATAACATCCTGAGTTTTGTCCAATTTATCTTTTTTAGTCAACATGAAAATAGGACTAATAATAGCGCCATCTTCAGGCCAAACGGCAAGCATGCTTCCACCCTCTTTTATCATCTTGGTAAAGAAATAAGGCATAATTGTAATCGCTGGGCGATTTTTCTTTTTGTTATGCGATTTTACCATTTGAGATGGGTGCATACTCTCCAACAAACATTCTCCTAATCCTTTTACGCCCTCTTCGCCATAAGCCTTATAAATGTGAAGCAGCATCGAATTAAACAAGTCAAAATCACTAATAGGAAGACTCACGCTATTTTTA
>NZ_JBFFKR010000142.1:0-8594 GCF_041555295.1 Ancylomarina sp.
TGAAGGTTTGTATTGGCTTTTCGCGGGTGGCTTGGCTTATACGCTTGGTGCTATTCTTTACAGCATCAAGAGAGTCCCATTTAATCATGCCAGTTTTCATGTTCTGGTTCTTATAGGCTGCTTTTGCCACTATATGAGTATCTACTTGTATGTGTTTTAATTATTCATATCAGAGCTCCTAGTTCTGCTTATAGAGAGTGATAATTCCTCTCTCAGTTCGGATCAGTTACAAGAGTTGGGTTTGAGATTCATCCAAGAAAGTTTAGTGCATAAAAAAAGCACCAAAGTTTTTCAACCTTGATGCTTCTGTCAGCGGAGAGAGAGGGAGTTTAAAGTGTCTGTTAATTAAACTGATTTATTGCTGTTTATAGCTTTGCAAATATTTGTGTTCACTTGAGAGTTCATGGATATTATAAGAGAATAATTGAGAGAAATATCGTTGTGTCGATTTGTGTTTTGTAGTAATCTTCATATTAACGATCAGTGCTATAAATAGCTATTAACAGCATCGTTTCTTTCCTGCACATGCAATTTAAGGGTCTCAACTGCCTGATCGAATTCTGAGTCGTATCTAAGGTAAGTATAACCAGATTCTTCGGCATAAGCATAGTCTTTAATCATGTTGTAATAGTTTGTATAAGCTTCACTAAGTTTTGATGGAACAAACACCTCATTTATAAATTGAAGTAGGTAATCTTTGTAAACTTGTTTATAGTCTTCATCATCAGTCAAGTAGCTGATTAAAGGCCATGATGAGCTCACTTCACTTAGTGATAAGCTTAGTGCGCCACTTTGTTTCCCATATTGTAAAGCTTCGTTATTATCCCAAGGAATCCAAGTTAGTAAGTTTGTTGCTGGATCGTTATATAGGAAATAGTTGTGTTTATGCTCCTTTGCGGGAATTAAAGTTGTCGAGGTGATTAGTCTATGATTTTAACATTTAGAAACCTAATTTTAAGCAAGCAACACTCACACTCATTATTTTACCCGAAAACGTGTATTTTATTAATCAGTCTGTTTTGGTAAATTTGATAAAGTCGATATGGAAATTTTAACTTAAAATATGTTAGCAGTAAATGATATTACTTGATATAGTCTTCAATTATTTATTTCAATAACTATTATAAACCTTAAAATTGAAATTATCATGAAAAAGGTTAGTTTATTAATTGCTATATTATGTGTTGTAAATTTAATAAGGCTGTAAAAAGTCAATTTCATAATAGACCCTCTCCTTTCGTAACGACATCTGAAAGTGCTTAGTAAATTTCTCAGGAAACTTATTAGTTCATTCGATTAGAACTCAAGAAGTCATTCATTTTAAGAATTGTACTGAATTTGAACCTCTCATTTTGTATGTCGTTAGTTGTAATTATTACAGCTAAAATTTACCACCTTACTTTAATCTTTTAAAAAACTAAAAACAGATGAAACTACTAAAAACAACCTTCGTAATTTTTCTCATGATCTTTTGTACAACTAGCTGTAATAAGGAGTTCGATGAGCCTTTGCCTGATAGTTCCGGTGAAATTGATGAGCTGAACAGTAAAGCTTTAAAACGATCGAAGCAAAAATTAGGAAAGGCCATCGGATCTGTTGAAATTATTTGGAAAGGGGGGGAGAAAGCCAATGAAAAGGGAAGCCAACCTGAACAACTTCTTGCATTTTTTGATTTTAATGCCCACGAAGGGGATGAAATTGAAAATTCTAAAGGAGACATCGTTTTCCTAGTTACTGAAGCTGATTACACTTTTCACAGAGAAATAAAAGCCTCGGTAATAGATGTTCATATTGACAGCGATCAAAACAAGGCATGGTTTGTGGCTCAAGTGGTTTCCGATAGCAAAGGATGTGAAGATGATGATGGGGGGCATGATACCGGATGTTCCGGAGATGATCATACAGATCATGAAGGTGGAGATTCTAGTGATGATACCAATCAGGATACTGGGTGTTCACATGATGATGTAGATGACAGTGACGCGGCCCATGATGGTGGATGTTCTCACGATGACACAGATGATGGAGGTTGTTCGGATGATGATACTGATGATGTTGATCACGAATCAGGAACTTCTGGTGGTGGAGATAAAGGAAATCCATTGAGTGGCAAAAATTGCAGAGTAGGTCAGATGATAGCTGTTAAAGTACATGATAATGGCTCACCAGGAGTGAATGGTGATGGCATAACCTGGAAATGGTTTGATTCAAATACCACATTTCCCACCACTACGAATACTTCTGATTGGCCTCATTTATGCAAGAAAATTATTATAAATGGAAATATTGTTGTTCATAAACAATAGGCGATGATGTTCTTGTGGAGATAGATGTAAGGATTTCGTGTCGGGGATTCATAGCTTTTATGATGGACAAATCAGCACGCATGATTGTAGATTCTGCCAAGCGTAAAAAAAGTTGAGGAAGAAGTACAATAAAACCTGACTTAATTACTAATCAACATACCCCCATACCCTTAAAGGTGTGGGGCATTTTTTTCATACAAAACCCAAGTGCAGGCTAGAATATACAAAAAACATCGCCTTATAGGAAGATAAGGATATGTTAAATATAAAACAGTATTACAAAGTTGTTCATAACTTTACCTAAGGAGAAAATAATTTATAATCATTATTTAGTCATCAGTACATTCAGTATGGCTTTACCTAAGGAGGAGGTATGTTCTTTCATTTTATTAAATGTGATGCTTTAGAGAGAATAGAGCTATTTCCTTTGATGAATTAGGGAATTGCATTTAAGATATATTAAAGGTGTTGGAGGGCCTTATTATATCGCTTCGATGAATAGAGATAAACACATTTAAGAGAACTTAGAAGTAGATTCGATTTCAGAAGAAGAGTATGAGTTGCAAATTGAAAAGAAATTACGGAAATGTAAATGAGGAGGGCGATTTAAGTTTAACGCCAAATCTCGTTGTCCAGAATGTGGCACTGATATTTATATAGACGGTCCAGAGGAATATATGGATTTGTACAATTAGGTTTTAATGGGCAAAAAGTGAAGAATCTGCTGCGGTTGATAAATCGTTGATATGAAAAAACGCAAACCCTTAATTAATAAAGGTTTGCGTTTTTAAATGCGGAGAAAGAGGGATTCGAACCCCCGGTACGTTGCCGCACAATAGTTTTCAAGACTACCGCATTCGACCACTCTGCCATTTCTCCAATACGTGTTATTATCTGTTCTGATAACGGGTGCAAATGTAAGTCAAAAAAGGGCTTCTGCCAAATTAAAAATGCACCTGTAGCCAATATTTGTTTGAATGCTTTGATAATCAGATTAAGAATTTTGAAAAAAAGGTTTTATCCGTGTAAATCCAGCTCATTTAGCATGTATAATGAGTGCTCAATGGTTTTGAAAATCTCTGAGCAATACTCATTGACGGCTTTAGGGCTGCCAGGTAGTGTGTAAATTAAAGTTTTATCCATAACACCAGCAATGCCTCGACTAACAAGAGCATTTGCTTTTTCCATACCATATTTCACACGAATCAATTCCATGATACCAGGAATCTCTTTGGTTAATAAAGGCTTAACCACATCAGGAGTGATATCCTTAGGTCCAATGCCTGTACCACCTGTTGTGAAAATCATATCGTAGTTCTCAGCCGTTGCTTTCAAAAGAATCGTCTTTAACAGTTCTTCGTCATCAGGAATAATGACTGTTTCGATATCGAAATGACGATTTTTAGATTTGAAAAAATCTTCAGCTAATTTCTTAAGTAAGGGCCCACTCTTATCTGCATATTCACCTCGGCTAGCACGATCGCTAAGGGTTATAATGAGTGTTTTCATGATACGAGGCTGATATTCTAATTGATCACCAGCTTTTAATTCACCACATTCGAGAACACGACAAAAGATCCCTTCCTTAGGCATCACACAATTACCAATTTCTCTAAAGATGCTGCAATTATCGCCATGGCATTTTTTACCGATTTGAGTAACCTCCAAAATCATATCGCCCATAATGAAACGATCAAGGGGAGCTGTTTTATGTAGAATAATTCCTTGAGTTGTAATGTTTTCAGCGAACTCACCAAATTCAATTTTACGTTTCGCTTGTTCTGAGAACCTATCGATACTTTCTTGAGCCAATAGACTAACCTGACGGTGCCAGTTCCCAGCATGAGCATCTTGTGCAACACCCATTTTATTTAGTTCGATTGATGGTACCGGCTTTTTAACGATACCTTTTTTATCAGAAATATTTACTGAGAGTATATCTACTTTTGTCATTTGAGATGAGTTTTTTAGTGCTTTTTTGGAGATGAATAAAATATTTGTTTTAGAGATCAACTTTAGTTTTCTCGTCTAATTTGATCGCCTCCATAATCATGTTTTTATCAACGGCTTTGCACATGTCGTAAATGGTTAATAAAGCCACGCTAGCGGCTGTGAGGGCTTCCATTTCGACTCCGGTTTGCCCAATACATTTTACACGTGTATTAACCTGTACGCCATTATCCATTAGCTTGCATTTTACCTCAGCTTTTGTAATTATTAATGTATGACAAAGAGGGATAAGATTGCTGGTTTGCTTGGCTGCTTGAATTCCTGCAATTTCTGCAATGGTTAATACATCACCTTTTTTCATATTATTATCACGAATCAATTCGATAGTTTCGGATGATAATATGATTTTTCCAGAAGCTTTTGCTTCTCTAATCTGTGGATTTTTATGAGCGACATCAACCATGTTGGCTTTGCCGTCTTTATCTATATGAGTGAACTTATTATTAGTCATCTGTACTTAGTGAATTTGTATGTTTCGGAGTTTGTAAATTAGTTAATTCGTTTTTTGTGATTAAGTGTTTCAATCAACACATCATCATTTCACCTAATTATCACATTAATATTATCCTCCAATATTATAAAACTTCCCAATTTTGTTTCTGCTCCCTTCTTCAGGTTTGCTTTCAATGGTTTTTTTTATGGCATCTTTAGCACCCAACTCTTTTACATCAAATTCATTCTGATTAAATAAGCAGGGTTTTACCTTACCATTAGCTGTAAGGCGAATGCGATTACATTTTTTGCAATTACCTCCTTCGCCACCTTCAACTATGGAGAAATCACCTGTTTCCAAATCCATTTGTCGGATAAAACGCAAGTCAAGATCATTGGATTTGCAATAGGCTTTTAGAGCAATTAATTCCGTTTCGCTACTGTCTGGCATGCGCACACAGTTGATTTTAATAGGCGTTAATCCAGCTTTTTTTGATGCCTCAATACCTCTAAATACATCTTCAATGTCACCATATCGAGTGACTTCTCGGTAGGTTTTTGGATTGAGAGTATCCAAACTAATGTTAACACGCTTCAGCCCGGCTTTAGCCAAGTCATCGGCATACTTTTCCAGTAATATACCATTCGTAGTAAGAGCTAAATCTTCGAGCCCCTTAACATTGGCAATTCTTTCAACAAGCTCAACAATCCCTTTTCTAACCAATGGTTCACCGCCAGTTAAGCGAACTTTTGTAATCCCGGTTTTAACAGCTTCTTCAACAAAGTTCACGATCTCTTCAAAACTCAACACATCTTCATGAGCCATCAGATCGACACCTTCTTCGGGCATGCAATATGTGCATCGAAGATTGCATCGGTCAGTGACTGAGATTCTGAGGTAACTAATATTTCTTTTATATCTGTCTAACATGTACAAATTCTCCTTCTGTAAATTCATCTACACCTCTTGGGATGGCCATAATACCATCAGCCTGGGTGAATGCATTAATATGTGCCGATCCGTGATAATCAACAGGAATCACTTGATTATTGGCATTTAATCGTACGGGTATAAACTCCAATCGATCAACTCGTTTTCTTTTATAATCGCATGAAATTGGTAAGCGAACAATTCCCGGATGATAATCGTGTCCCATCAAACGAAAAACTAAGGCTTTCCCTAGTAACTCAAATTGTACAAATGATGAAACTGGATTGCCAGGCATAGCGAAAACATATTTACCTTGTCGAGTCGCAAATACGGTGTGTTTACCGGGTTTTACACTTAGTGTGTGAAACCAAATATTGAATTCTAATTCTTTTAATATCTGCGGAATATAATCGTATTCACCTACTGAAACACCACCCGAAATAATAAGGAGGTCATTCTCCTCAATACATTTGGCGATAACCTCTTTAGTCGCTTCTTTCGAATCTGCAACGATACCATAGTAATTGCCTGTGATACCAATTTTTTCAAGTTGGGCCATCAATTGCCATGAGTTGACATTCCTGATTTGTGTTGGAGCTGGGGTTTCACTCGGTTCTACCAATTCGCTTCCCGTTGCTATGATTCCAACTCTTACTCTTTTATAGACTAGAGGTTGTGTACATCCAACTTCAGCTAGTACAGAAATGTGTTGTGGTTTTAATCGGGTTCCTTTCTTTAAAACAACATCATTCTCCTGAATATCTTCACCTTGGATACAAATGTTCGTTTTTGTTTTTGTTTCTGTAAAACGAACAAATTTATCATCAGTTGTTTCTGTATGTTCTACCATGATAACGCAATCGGCACCCTCAGGAACCATCGCGCCAGTCATTATTTTTGAACACTGTTTCTCTCCAATAAATTTTGTTGGAGGAGTTCCCGCAGGAATTGTTTCAAGTATTTCAAGTGTCTCCGATAAATCAGCCTGACGACAAGCAAATCCATCCATTGCTGATTTATTAAATGGAGGAATAGCAATAGGCGATATTACATCTTCAGCTAAAACGCGGTTTAAACATTTTGATAGTTCAATATGCTCTTTTTCTAATTTCTTAGTAGCATGTTTTACTGTTTTTAGGGCTTCATTAAAAGTGATCATAGGGTTAGTTTTGAATCGTCCAGCCAGATTTTGAGAATTTTAGATTTTTTGGATCAAAGTCGAATCTTTGTTCATCAAATTCAATCCATTTATCTGCTAGTTCTCTATCTCTTATAGCTTGAGGTTTTATTTGGTTATTGTTTGTTTTATTAATTATTAAGAAAATACCCGGTTTCATAATTTGCCTTAAACCTCCTGATTCGCATATGATTGGTGAATCTTGTGGTAGGCGTTTCATAAGCTTATCAAAAACGATGGGTAGTTTATTATCCATACATTGAACGTAATAGACCTCTTTTGATCCTGCAGTTAAGAATCTTTGACTATCCTTATTGCCATCAGCATTTAATTCTTTTATGATAGTATAGTCAGTGCCTTTTTCTATGATTTGTGCGTCAGGATTCAGTCTATGAAAGTGTGGAGCGATTTTAATACTAATAACCGGAAAATGGATAGCATGCTGCGCTATCACTTGACTGGCAAAAAGTGTTTTACCCACATTCTGACCCGTTCCAGCTATTAATAATATGTTTTTGTAAATTTTTTCCACTCTGCTAAATTTAAGAAAACTCAATGATAAACAAAATTGGAGTTGTCTGTTTTTTAGCATGTTGGGATTGTTCCTGTTGAGGTATGCAGCCCAGAAGCCAAATCACATATTTCTCCTTTCCAATTTAGGATCTAGTCCACGGGAGGCAATTAAGTTTCCTGTATTACCCATCGGTTATTAAAACATACCAGAGGCTTAGTTGTTAATAACTCGGAGTTTTCATGATAGGGGTAAAGATAGAAACATTAATGAATCTACAAATGTGTATATGTGTTGTTGTTGTCTTTCGATGTATGGTTTTGATTTTTCAATGTTACTAAGTTGTTGGTTTGTAGGTGTAAATGAAGTTGGTGTTTGACGTCTGTTATATAGAATTGAATTCTATTTATATTTAATTTCGATAAGGATAATCTTTTTTATCTTTAGGCAAGCATATTTGTAAGAGGAAAGAAGGCTATTATTGATAATTAATAGAAAACATATTAACATTAAATATATGGGTGAGCACAAACACGAGCACGGACACAGGCATGATCATGGCGATTTAAAAGGTAGAAATCTAGCAATAGCTATTGTCTTAAATATTGGCATAACTCTCGCTCAAGTTATTGGTGGATTTATTTCGGGTAGTTTGGCATTAATGTCCGACGCAATGCACAATTTTAGTGATGTGCTGGCTCTTATTATTTCGTGGTTTGCGAGCAAGTTATCGAAGAAGGATCAAACTCCCTCTCAAACGTATGGGTATAAACGCGCAGAGATATTGGCAGCTCTAATCAACGCTGTTTCTTTAATTGTAATCGCTTTTTTCTTATTGAAAGAAGCTATCTCCCGTTTTTCTGATCCTATAGAAGTGCAATCAGGCTTGGTTATGATTTTGGGTGGTTTGTCAATCGTATTGAATGGTTTGAGTGTTTTGCTGGTTCAAAAAGATGCTAAGAATAATATGAATATGCGATCGGCATATTTACACCTCCTTACAGATATGATTTCATCAGTAGCTGTTGTTTTAGGAGGATTAGCCATGTATTTGTGGGACGTTGCCTGGGTAGATTCAGTTCTATCGATAGGAATTGCACTTTATCTTGTTTACTCAAGCTGGGGTTTAATAAAGGAAAGTGTTAGGATATTGATGCAGTTTGCTCCGGCAAAGGTGAATTTGGAGGCTATTAACACGGAATTACAGACCATTCCTGAAGTGAATAA
>NZ_JBFFKR010000143.1:0-8593 GCF_041555295.1 Ancylomarina sp.
CTTTCTGAAAAGATCAAGATACTCAGTAAGCTTGTTTTGGAAACTGTTGGGTAATTGAAAATAGATATCCCCTGTATCCTCATCACAAAGCGAGAGATCATCCTTTGAAGAAATCAGAATGGAAAGTTTGGCTTGTTCTGTAAGAGCTTCCGATTTTTTTAGACTTGGAAGTGTCATCGGATCAATGCATTCTTTTGAACCATTTAAGATGAATAGCAAACGCTTTTTCAGAGAAGTCAGTTCCTTATATGGGATAAATAAATCAGCTCCTAAATGATCCATATCGAGTTCATCAATATAATAAGCCGTTTCGTTTATAGACTTAAAGCGCTTCAATACCATTTCCTTATTCAAAACCTCACTACCCTTTCTCAGAAGTGGAACCTCCGACAACAAATCAAAAGAAGCTTCAGGCGTTTCTACAGATAACTTTAATGGCTGGTCACATTCTCCCGACAAACGAATCCGCAAATAAGCCTTGCTTGCATCTAATTCTTTTATGTTCTTTTTTATAAAGCTCTTCAAATCATCTTTCTCCTGATACAAAGCCAAGTGAGCCACCTCTAATTCTTGTGCCGAGGCATAGTTTTTCTTCTCTGAAAGATGTTTAATGGTATTATCTCTAGGGTTGTCGATAAACATTCCTTTATTGATATCCCCTTTTAAGAATGTATTGGAGAAATCCCGATTAAAGACCTTATACAAGGCACTATTATCAGTTCCACCCTTTTGTTTTTTGTATAAAGATTGAATATTCTTTTTCCAGCTGTTCACAACTGCATAAACGTAATCGGCTTTCTTTATGCGACCTTCAATCTTTAAGGAATAAACGCCTGCCTCGTACAATTCTTTGATATCAAAGTATGCCGAATTATCTTTCAGGTTAAGGGGATAATCTTTCCCCTCAGCAGTTCGCACATACTTATCTCGACAAGGCTGACTGCAACGACCTCGATTCCCCGAATTGCCTCCAGTTACCGAGCTGATATAACAAAGGCCTGAAAAAGAAATACAATTGGAACCGTGCACAAATACCTCGGTCAAGATCTGATTTTCATGACCTATAGAACTTAGTTCCTTTATCTCTTTGATGTTTAATTCTCTGGATAGATTTACTCGCGATACATCAAGATTCGAAAGGAATTTAATATGTCCCTCATTATGAGTTGTCATTTGAGTCGAAGCATGAACATCGAGACTCTTATAATATTTGTTCAGAAGATAAAGCATGCCCAAGTCCTGAACAATCACCCCATCTATGCTAGTATTCGCTAATTTATTCAAGAGATTGATTAGAGCAGGTATTTCGCTTTCTATAATGATAATATTAAGGGTTATAAATATTTCACAATCGTGTTGATGTGCCAACCTTAAAATCCCCTGTAAATCGTCGAAGCTGATATTAGCAGCTCGGTTTCGGGCATTGAACTTATCTAAGCCACAATATATCGCATTCGCTCCAGCAAGTATCGCCGCTTTTATGGCTTCAATATCTCCCCCTGGCGCTAGTAATTCTATTTTTCTCTCCACAATTCTAATGATAAGCTATTTGATGTTCTCTGTCAATATTTCAGTATTGTTCAGAGACCAAAAGTACAGCTTTTAATTCGTTTAGAAATACGTGGTTTATCTGAAGAGATAAAATTAATCCCAAATATATCGCTCATCGTAGTCCACCTTATATTTATCTAAGAATGCTTTATATTCATTTTTAAAATCTTTCGTTTGATGTTGCTGGTATTGATTTTTGATATATCGAATGACCACATCAATCTCATTGGGATTAACCGAAAAAGCTCCATAACCATCTTGCCAATAAAAATTTGAAAGACTAGGATCTAAAGTCTTGATCCACTTGGAAGAATGTGACTTAACCAGCTCAACCAATTTCGCCAATTTAATGTTCTGGGAAAGGCGGCATAAGATGTGTATGTGATCCTTATAGCCACCAACAATCAAAGGTTGACAATTTTGTTGCTTACATATACCTCCCAAATAAGCATAAACCTTTTCTTCGTAAGGAGGATGAATTAATTCTTCTCGATGCTTTGTACTAAATACAATATGCATGTAGTTCTTTACCAATGACTGTCCCATAGAATTTATGATTGCACCCCTTCGGGGCTTATTTTATCAAATCATAACTATCGATGGGATTCTCCCATCTCTATTTAAGAAGCGCCCCTTTGGGGCTTGATATACAAAACCTCGAAGTTTAAAATCATACAATTTGACTAGATCTTACAATCCATATCAATCATACTCTCACATTAAATAACTCAAATTCTCTTCTTCATCTATTAAGAAACCTCTTTGGGGCTTTATACAAATTACCTCTAAGCTTAAAATCAGACAATTTGACTAGATCTTACAATCCATATCAATCATACTTCCTAATGAAACAACTCAAATTCCCTGACTACAGACCATTGAGCCCCAAAGGGGCGTTTACTCTCAAAAATGGGTTAAGCCCATTTGTTCCGATAACTTAAATAAAGAGTAGCCCTGAAAGGGCGACAAAATATATAAGAAAAACCATGTGGAGATATCTCATGAATCCCAAACAAATCGCTCATCGTAGTCCATTATAAATTTTTCTTAAAAGCTAGATTATCAAATCTATCAAAATAAACTAATATAAAAAGCCACAGACAAGGCTGCGGCTCATATTAAAAATTAAATAATGATAACGTTAGTTCGTCCTAAAGAATTAAGATCTTGGATTTTTTATTGTAAATATGAAACAAGAACCTATACCTTCGGCACTCTCAGCCCAAATTTGACCTTCATGCCTCTCAACAAAGTCTTTACAAAGAATTAACCCGAGACCAGTACCTTGTTCATTATGAGTACCAATAGTCGAATGCTTTTCATCTATTCTAAAAAGCTTATCAATAACCGATTCGTTTATACCAATACCACTGTCACTAACAACAACTTTAAGATGATGTTCAAGCTGTTCTGATCGAATAATTATTTGTCCACCTGTGTGTGTAAACTTAATGGCATTGGAAATGAGATTTCTTAGAACTGTCGAAATCATAGAGATATCTGCACATACAGGTAGTTCAGCATCAATATCGACACGAATATCAATCTTTTTCCCTTCAGCTATATGAGAAAAAACATTTTTTGATTCGTTAATCAGTTCAAGCATATCAAAGGACTCTGGCTTATATGTCAAGCGTCCTGTTTGCGAACAAGACCAACTCATTAAATTAGTTAATAAATCGAAAGCAGTATTGGAAGAGTCTAAAACAATCTCTGCGTATTTTTCAATTCCTTCGATATTATTGAGTCTTATTTCATCAAGTAAGAGATTGGTAAAACCAATTATGGCATTAAAAGGGCTTTTTAGATCGTGAGCTATTATCGAAAAGAATTTATCCTTTTCAGCATTCACCAATTGAAGTTCTCGGTTCTTATCTTGAATTTCCTGTTGCTCTTTTTTACGCTTGGTAATATCAAAGAAAGCACCTGTCCAAATCACATCTCCATTAGGTAATGGTCTAGGTGTAGATTCAAAATGCCCCCAAATAATCTCATTCCGGACATACAATCTACCTTCCCATACAAAAGGAATTAGATATTTATTTGATTCAATATTTTTTTGGATAAAGTTTTCCTTATCAGGTTCAAATATTAGATCATTGATAACAGCAGGATTTTTCTGAAATTTCTCTAGACCGATATTTATAAGCTCACAAAAACGAGTATTAGCAAATTCTACAATATAGGGGGCATCCAAAGAACTTCGCCATTTTGTTTCATTACATTTAGTCGCACTAAATGCTCGGAGTCGATAAACTCCAGTGGGTTGAGCATTTGCCAAATCAAGATACAATTGACGTTCTTGCTCAAGAGTTTCTTTAATATCTCTATGTTTTTTCTCAATCGAATCTATCACAGATTGATTTATATCCGCCCGAGCCAATACATCAAGCGCATGTTTGTTAGATTTTGATTGAGACTTCATATTACTTTGTTGATGAAAAATATGAGGATATTACTTAATGGAATAACAGCAATATTATTATTAACTATTCTTAATTAAATATACGACTTAAGTGGACTTAAACAAAAGTATCTCTCTTTCATATAATTCTTTAAAAACCAGCAACAGATTTTATACGAAAAGTTAAAATTATTATTATTCACAAGCTAAAACTTACTCAAATTCTGAAACCAAAACAATTTTGTCATCAATAAAGAAAGAGGTTGAATTGTATCCCTTATAAAACACCCAACCAAAACCACACATTTACAAACACTTAAAACAAAACTGTTTATTAATCAAAAACAATTACATCATAACATTAACTCTTCTGAACGATCAGAAACTCCATAGCAACACGTCTCTTTTCATTTAGATTAAATTAAATGTGATCCATCAAAACCTATTTAAAAACCAAGTTTATATAGAATCATTTAAAATAGTCTATCGTGTGATGAGTTTAAACTTAGTTTTTTCGTTTTATCCCTCTTATCGCTTCTGCGTCTTTAGGATCTTCAGGCCAATAGTGCTTGGAATAACGAATACGCAACTCCTTACGAATCTCGAAATAGGTGTTCTCCCAAAAGTTTGGCAGATCTGAAGTGATTTGAATAGGACGCGAAGCCGGTGACAAGAGATGCATGAGCACGGCAAGATTTCCCATATTCACCTTCGGATTATCGAGTAAGCCAAAAACTTCTTGAATACGCACAGCCAATACTGGCGCATCACCATTGGCTTGATATTGCAATCGAATTTTCGAACCACTAGGTACAATAAAATGCTTAGGAGCAAGCTTATCTAATTCTGATTGCTTTTCCCATGGGAGATGGTTTTGTAAAACCTCCTCAAGATCAATCTTAGCCAAATCCTCAAGCTTACGTATACGAGACAGATAGGGACTTAACCATTCCTTATTATTTTTAAGCAGATTATCGGTACTCACATCTGGCCAGTCTCCATCAGACTGCCAGCTTCGTAGACTTAAGACACGATTTTGCCATTGAGTAAACTCAGTGCTGAAATTTAAAAGGCTCGCTCCCTCTTTCTCAATGGCCATCGAAGTGGCTTCAATAACCAAATCCTCATCAGGATGGCGAAGCGGTTTCGATTGTAAAACCAGACGACCAATTCTTAACTCCTTAGTCGCTATCAATCCTCCCTTGCGACTATCCCATACAATATTTTCACGTTCTTTTACCAGCGGAGCCAAGTCCTGTGGATTAAGAGCCGAAGCCATAAAGATCTTTCCTCCATGCTCGCGATCATCAACATGAGCAATAGCCAACCAAGGCTCATAAGCCAAATCGTCCTGATGACTCGCCATGGCTTGCTTGCCATTTGCCATCATAAAACGCGCATTGGTTCCGGGGCTTGCATGGGCAATTCGTTCGGGATAAGCCTGCACCAGAATCACTCCCGTTTCGTAAGGATCAACCAGTCCATTATCGGCTTTTATATTGAAAAGCTGCCTATACGAAGCGGCCACTTTCTCAATTCTATTCAAAGTTCTAAGCGTTCTATCACCCTTCCGATGTCGGCGCAAAGCCTCTATTCTCAGATTAATATCGATACCTGTTTCGCGGGGCAAAGGGTCTCTCTCTTCTAAAAGTGCTGCTAAATCGGTAGCCAGTGGCAAAAGATCTTCTTCCTTAGCCTTTAGTAGCATATGAGCAATACGCGGGTGGCAGGGTAATTTCTGAATCTGACGCCCGTGTTCGGTAATTTTATTATCCTCCAGTGCCTCGAGCTCATGCAGACTTTCGCTAGCTTGTGCTATTGCCGCCGCAGGTGGCGGACTCAACCAAGTGAGCTCCTGAATATCTTCTACACCCCAAGCTGCCATCTCTAAAACCAGAGAACTTAAGTCAGCTTCCAATATTTCGGGTATGCGGTGTTTCTTCAATCGGTTTTGAGATGCCAAAGACCACATTCGATAACAAACGCCTGGTCCTAATCTTCCGGCACGTCCTGCCCTTTGATCGGCAGAATCTTTCGATATTTCGATGGTTTCCAATCGTGACAAACCTGTTTTGGAATCGAACCGAGATACCCGACTAAAACCACAATCCACAACGGTGTGAATGCCTTCAATGGTTAAACTGGTTTCTGCTATAGCAGTTGCCAGCACTATTTTTCTTCGTCCTTGTCTGTCAGGCATAATAGCTGCCTGTTGCTGGTTACTTGCCAACATACCAAATAAGGGGTAGATCATAAAATCGGAAAGTTGCGCCTTGAGCAAGGCTTCACATTTTCGAATCTCACCTTCCCCTGGTAAAAACACCAAAGTATCACCAGGTTGTTCCTTTACTGCCCTTACAACCCTATTGGCTGTTATTTCGGGTAGTAATCTCACATCGCTAGCGTCGGTATATATCAAATCGACAGGGTATTGTCGTCCCTTGCTTTCGAGCACATCAGCCTCAAGACGATCACTCAATTCGGTGCTATTTATGGTAGCCGACATCAGCATGATGCGTAAATCAGGTCGTAAAATATCCTGAGCCTCCCGACACAAAGCAAGAGCCAGATCGGCGTGCAAACTTCTTTCATGAATCTCATCAAAAATAACCATGCCCACACCCTCAAGTGCATTATCAGACTGTAACATTCGGGTAAGAATCCCTTCGGTCAGCACCTCAATACGAGTCGCCTTTGAAACCCGTTTTTCGAAACGGATACGATAACCAATACTCTGTCCCACTTCCTCTCCCAAAAGAGAAGCCATACGCATCGCAATACTTTTAGCTGCCAAACGTCGTGGTTCCAACATCAAAATCTTCTGTCCTTTCAGCCAGGTTTCTTCCATCAAAGCTAAAGGCAGTAAGGTACTTTTCCCTGCACCAGGAGGGGCTGAAATAATAAGTGTATTCTTATTCGCCAGAAGTTCTCTGGTATCTGAGATAATTTCTTTTACAGGTAAGTCTATGCTGAATGGATCGAAAGTCAAGTTGAATGATTTTATAATGTCAATATGTTCGTTAGGTGCAAATTTAGTAAAAAGGAGTCAACAGCAAATACAGTATAAAGGGATGTATGAATTTTTCGCAAAGGATGCAAAAACTTAAAAAACACAAGGGTTTCACAAATCCCAAACTTGAAATATGCAGATAGTAATATCTGCAGGAGCTCAATAATCAAGATAATAACTCCCTTTGCTCTATAAATAAGAGGCTGTGGTCTTTTAATCAATTCAATCCCTTTGTAATACAAAAGCTTTAGTTACTTTTGCACGATTATAAAAAAATGGGATTAAATCCAATAAAGAAAAGAAGATGATGAGATGGATGTTATTTATAGCAGTAATCGTATTAAGCAGTTGCAGTAAAGTGCCTGAGAGAAATTTTGAATTCAATTATAAAGTGAGCCTACAGGCCAATTCAGACAAAAACATGAAGATTTGGATACCTGTACCTCAATCGAATGAAGTACAAACAATTAGTGGACTATCTATTGATACGGATATTCCTTACGAAATTAAGACTGAAGAGCAGCATGGTAATACTTACTTTTATGCTGATTTAAAAGAAGGACTAACTCAAACTGCTGATATAAACATTCATTTTAATGTGAAACGAAAGCAAAGAGCAGATGCTAAGTTTGAAGATACAGATCCAAGCCTGTACCTTAAAGCTAATCGATTGGTTCCTATTGGAGGACGTTTTGATTCAATTGTAAAAGCAAACAACTTTTCTTCTGTCAATATGCATCCCGTTTACGATTTTGTTTTAAATGAGATGTATTACGGCAAGCCAAAAGCTCAGGATCCTTCAGATCATTATTATGCTAGCTTACCAAAAAGTATCAAAAAAGGGATTAGCAAAGACAGTGTTGTGTCTCTTTATCTGAATACAACAAAGATTGCTGGCGAGTTTACTTTTGGGAATGGTAACTCAAACTATGCTTGTGATATCTCTGTTGGTAACTGTACCGATTTCCATTCTTACTTTATGTCTTTAGCTCGTAGTCTGAAAGTGCCTGCACGTTTTCATATTGGTTTTTCTATCCCTGGTGGACAAGAAGGAAAAATTGGTGGTTATCACTGTTGGGCTGATTTCCATCAGAATAATAAGTGGATACCTGTAGATATTTCTGAAGCTGACAAAGCTGCCGAAAAAGCCAAGTTCTATTATGGAAACTTAGATGCAAATCGTGTAGAGTTTACTCAAGGTCGTGATTTAATTTTGGAAGGTTATTCTAAAGGTCCAGTCAACTTCTTCGTCTACCCTATTGTAGAGTCTGATGGACAGGCTGGTGCATACACAAAATCGTTTTCCTTTAAAGAAATTTAAAAAGAAATAATATATATATATGGAATAGGCTGGGGAACTCAGTCTTTTTTTATATCCTATTTTGAGAATTATCGAGTCTCCATTCTTTTCTAATAGAACTTTGTGACTTACTTTGCATTCGAAAAAGTAAAGAAACCAATCAAGAATGATAGATTTTAAAATAAACGAAGATAAGTGTATTACTTGTGGATTGTGTGCACAAGATTGTCCTGTAGGGATAATTGAAATGACTCCCAATCCAAGTATTCGCAAGTCAAAAGAAAAACAATGTCTTAAATGCCAGCATTGTTTAGCTATTTGCCCAACA
>NZ_JBFFKR010000144.1:0-8541 GCF_041555295.1 Ancylomarina sp.
ATCCGTTGAGATTCTTCTTACCTCGATGGGGCATTTCTATTGGGCTTAGGCTTTATTCAGGTTTCCTTTTTGATTGGAATAGTTCTGTTTTTTAAGGCTTGAAACTGTAATAAAAGGGAATCTGGGGTTTGCTTTTCCTATACTGATCGCCTATATTTAAGACATGACATCAGAAAATAAACATAGTTTTGATGTCATAACGAACTAGAATTCTCAACAATTACAAACCTTAGTTTTATTGATCAAATGATTCCTTTATTTTGGTTGAGAGAAACGAAAATTTGAAGGTGTAAAAGGCAAGATTTCGAGAGCATTAAACAACAACACTTCTTAAATGGCTTAAATATCGGTTTCCTTCCCTATGGAGGAGAGCTCTTTTTATTTACGCGCCATATTTCGGCTTTTTCCTTAAATCGTCTAAAAAAAATTAGAACGACTGCTATTCATTTAACCACAAATCCCAGAATAGCAGTTGGGAAACTATTAACCCATGATTTTGCCCCAAAGTAGAATCATCTAAGCCAAGATTAATTTTTATGACAAAGTTCAATTTACCCGAAGACGAATGTGAGCAACAAAAGAAGTCGATGTATTTGCCCCAATGCGAATCGGATGCCTGCGGTATTGGTTTTATTGCTCATGTAAAAGGAGAGAAGTCCCATCAGATTGTACTCGATGCGTTGACCATGTTAGAGAATATGGAACACCGTGGGGCTATTGGAAGCGACCCAGAGACGGGTGATGGCGCTGGCATTCTAATACAAGTGCCCGATAAGTTTTTCAGGAAGGAATTGAAGACTATAGGGCTTGAATTACCTGCCTTTGGCGAATATGGTGTGGGGATGATCTATTTTCCTGATGATGTCAAAGAGAGAGAAGATTGCAGAAGACTTTTGAATATAAACTTGTCTGAACTAGGTTTTGATTTGATTGGTTATCGCGATGTGCCTGGTGTTTCGAATGCAGTAGGTGAAACAGCCCGCAAAACTGAACCTAAATCTGAGCAAATATTTGTGAAGCATAAGGATGGATTGACGGGAATGGATTTGGAGCGAAAGCTATTTGTTCTGCGACAGTACAGTGCGCATACCATTAATAAATTGATTCTAAACGATAGTCAAACTTTTTACTTCACCTCCTTTTCATACAAAACCATTGTGTATAAGGGGCAGTTTAGAACGCATCAAACCCGACAATATTATACTGATCTATTGGATGAAGATCTTGAATCGGCAATAGCCCTGATCCATTCACGATTCTCGACCAATACCTTTCCCAAGTGGCGATTGGCTCAGCCTTTCAGATATATTGCGCACAATGGTGAGATCAACACGGTGAGAGGGAATATGAACTGGATGCGTTCCAATGAGAAATTTCTGGAGTGTACCAAATTCACTCACGATGACATGCTCAAGCTGCGCCCTGTGATGGACGAAACGAACTCCGATTCGGGTAATCTCGATTCAATGGTTGAGATGCTGGTGATGGGTGGACGATCTTTGCCTCATGTATTGATGATGTTGATTCCAGAGGCCTGGCAGCAAACACAGAAAATGAATGATGAAAAGAAAGCCTTTTATCAATATCATGCTTCTATTATGGAGCCTTGGGACGGACCCGCTTCCATCTGCTTTACCGATGGGAATATTGTAGGAGCCACTCTCGATCGTAACGGCCTGCGTCCTTCGAGAATGATTCTGACTAACGACGATAGAATTATTGTTTCTTCGGAAGTGGGGGCTTTGCCAATTGCTCCTGAAAAGATCGTGAGAAAATGGCGGGTACAACCCGGTAAGATGGTTTATGCTGATTTGGAAAAGGGAAGAATTGTATTTGATAAGGAAATAAAAAGCGAAATAGCAAAAAGAGCACCCTATAGAAGCTGGCTCGATATGAATCAATTGCATATTGATGAGATTCCTGAGAAGAATTTGAGCTATGAATACGATGCTGATAATCTACTCAGCCTTCAGCAAGCTTTTGGTTTCAGTCAGGAGGATGTGGATTTCATTATCACAAGTATGGCCGAAACGGGTAAGGAGCCTTTGGGTTCGATGGGAAGCGATGTGCCTTTGGCTATTCTGTCTAACCAAAGCCGACATCTGTCTAATTATTTTAAGCAACAATTTGCACAGGTCAGTAACCCGCCTATCGATCCTATTAGGGAAAAAATAGTGATGTCATTGCGCACTTCGGTGGGGAAACTCTACAATTTATTGTCTGAGACGCCTTTGCATTGTAAGCAGATTACATTCGATCAGCCAGTACTGACCAATAAGCAGCTTCAGAACTTACGTTCTTACCACGATACCAACTTTCGTATCAAGGTGCTCGATGCTATTTATTCTGCATCGGGAGAGCCGGGTGAATTGGAAAAGGCTTTAAGTCAGATGTGTCAGGAGGTTGATCAGGCTATTATAGAAAATGGATACAATGTAATCCTGATTTCCGATAGGAAGATTGACGCAGATCATGCACCAATTCCTTCCCTATTGGCAGTGGGAGCTATTCATCACCATTTGGTGGAGAATGGTTTGCGTGTGCGTGTGGGGCTGATTGTTGAAGCCGGAGATGTGAGAGAGACGCATCACTTTGCCACACTTATTGGTTATGGAGCCAATGCGATTAACCCTTATATGGCTTTCGATACCATTGTATCGCTTGAGGCTAATAAATTGTCACCGAAAGGACTTACCAATGAACTTGCCTTCGAAAACTATATTGCAGCCATTGGTGGCGGCTTGCTTAAGATCTTTTCGAAGATGGGTATCTCAACCCTGCAATCCTATCATGGTGCGCAAATTTTCGAAGCTATTGGCTTGTCAGGTAAGGTCGTTGATAAGTGCTTTAAGGGCACTGTTTCCCGACTGGGGGGTATCGATTTCGATGGTATAGCCCGCGAGGTTTTTGTACGCCATCAATTGGCATTTCCACAGCAATCGGGTTTAAAGCCACGTTTGGATGAAGGTGGACTTTATCAGTGGAAAAAAAAGGGAGAGCACCATTTATTTAACCCAACAACAATTCGTTTGTTGCAACAGGCTGCTCGAAGAAAGTCTCAGGAAGCCTACAACGAGTATGCTCGGGAGATAAACGATCAGTCCGAAAAAGCGGTGACCATTAGAAGTTTATTTGAATTCAAGAAACGTAAATCGGTTCCCTTGGCAGAGGTTGAGCCAGTTGAAAAGATATTCAAACGTTTTGCAACGGGTGCCATGTCATTCGGATCCATATCTCATGAGGCCCACTCAACTTTGGCCATTGCTATGAATCGTATCGGTGGTAAGAGCAACAGTGGGGAAGGTGGGGAGGACGAAATGAGATACGAGCCACTACCCAATGGCGACAGTATGCGTTCGGCTATCAAACAAGTGGCTTCTGGACGATTTGGAGTGACTTCTTATTACCTCAGTCAGGCCGATGAGATTCAAATTAAAATGGCGCAGGGTGCTAAGCCAGGCGAAGGGGGTCAGCTGCCAGGGCATAAGGTTGATGAATGGATTGGAAAGGTGAGACATTGTACCCCGGGTGTAGGTTTGATATCACCGCCACCACATCACGATATCTATAGCATTGAGGATTTGGCTCAGTTGATTTACGATTTGAAAAATGCCAATCGAAAAGCTAGAATCAATGTAAAATTGGTTG
This sequence comes from Ancylomarina sp., assembly GCF_041555295.1. Classification (NCBI taxonomy): domain Bacteria; kingdom Pseudomonadati; phylum Bacteroidota; class Bacteroidia; order Marinilabiliales; family Marinifilaceae; genus Ancylomarina; species Ancylomarina sp. Next base: position 3,649 of record NZ_JBFFKR010000144.1, read on the forward strand.
CAAAAGCAGGCGTAGGAACTATTGCTGCAGGTGTGGCCAAGGCTCATGCCGATGTGGTTTTGGTTTCAGGTTTCGATGGCGGAACAGGGGCTTCACCTATTAGTTCGGTGCAACATGCAGGTACATCGTGGGAGCTTGGTTTGTCAGAAACTCACCAAACTTTGGTGAAAAACAAGCTTCGCGATAGAATTACTGTACAGGCCGATGGGCAAATGCGAACAGGGCGTGATTTGGCTATTGCCACTCTTTTGGGTGCTGAAGAATGGGGCGTGGCTACGGCAGCCTTGGTTGCAACGGGTTGTATTATGATGCGAAAATGCCATTCGAATACTTGTCCTGTTGGAGTCGCAACTCAAGATAAAGAATTGCGTAAACTCTTTACGGGCGATCCAAAACATGTGGTGAATTACTTCACTTTCCTAGCCGAAGATTTGCGTCAGATTATGGCCGAATTGGGTTTCCGAACCATCAACGAGATGGTTGGTCAGGTCGATGTGCTTAGAGTAAGAGAGGATATTGAGCATTGGAAGATTAAAAGCCTCGATTTAAGTCCGATTCTTTATAAAGAAAAGGCGGATAAAGGGGTTGGTTTGTATAAAAAGACGGAACAAGATCATGGTATCGACAAGTTTTTCGATTGGAAATTGATCGAATTGGCACAGCCAGCTCTCGAAAGAGGGGAATCGGTTTCGGGAGAGTTCGATTTGGTGAATACCGACAGGGCTGTGGGAACATTACTGTCTCACGAGATATCGAAGAGATACAAATCTGATGGCTTAGCCGAAGATACCATCAAACTGAAGTTTAGAGGTTCGGCAGGGCAGAGTTATGCCGCCTTTGCAGCTAAGGGAATCTCCTTTGAATTGGAAGGCGAGGCCAACGACTATTTTGGTAAAGGCCTTTCGGGCAGTAAGCTAATTGTATATCCCGATAGAAAATCGACTTACGAAGCAGCCGACAATATGATTATCGGTAACGTGGCCTTTTATGGTGCCACATCGGGCGAAGCTTATATTAATGGTGTAGCAGGTGAGCGTTTTTGTGTGAGAAATTCGGGTGTAACAGCCGTAGTCGAAGGTGTGGGGCGACATGCTTGCGAGTATATGACCGGAGGAAAGGTTGTTATTCTTGGCAGTGTGGGTTCAAACTTCGGTGCAGGTATGTCGGGAGGTATCGCTTATGTGTACGATATAGAAGGCACTTTCGAGAAATATAAAAACTACGAGTTGGACGATTACGAAAGTATCGATTTGGAAGATGAAGAGGTCTTGCACGATTATATCAGTAAGCATTATAAATACACAAAGAGCAAGCGAGCCAAGGAAATTCTTGACGATTGGGATAATGCCATGCTGAAGTTCATTAAGATTTTCCCTAAGGAATATAGACAAGCCTTGGAGAATCAGAAAAAGAAAACTGAAGCCTTAGAAAAAGCAATTCTGGTTTAACTCATTTTATTGATGTTCTCTCTTCCTTCGATTCCGCTCAGGAAACGGGAGAAAAAAAAGTGAGACAGTCAGCATTATCCAGGATTATCAAAATTAAAAGAATTGAAAGATGGGAAAACCAACAGGATTTTTAGAATATAGAAGAGAATTGCCAGCCTACAAACCCGTGGCAGTTCGTATTGGCGATCATAAAGAGTTTATAGAGTCGATAAGTAAAATTAAAGTTGAAAAACAAGCAGCACGTTGTATGGATTGTGGAGTACCTTTTTGCCATAGTGGCTGCCCATTGGGAAATAATATACCCGATTTTAACGATATGGTGTATAAAGACAATTGGCAGGCCGCCTATAAAATTTTAGCCTCGACCAATAATTTCCCGGAGTTTACCGGACGAATTTGCCCGGCTCCCTGCGAGGCATCCTGCGTATTAGCTATCAATAAGGAAGCTACCGCTATCGAGATGATTGAAAAGAATATTATTGAGCGAGCGTATAAAGAAGGCTGGGTACAGCCTAATATCCCTTTAATGCGCAGTAATAAGAAGGTGGCTGTGATTGGTTCAGGTCCGGCAGGTTTGGCAGCGGCCTCTCAGCTCAACTCGGCGGGTCATCGGGTTACCGTATTCGAACGAAGCGACCGCATTGGTGGTTTATTGCGTTATGGGATACCCGATTTTAAGTTGGAGAAAACCGTGATTGATCGTCGACTGGAAGTGATGAGAGCAGCTGGTATCGAATTTAAAACTAAGGCTTATGTCGGCAAAAATATTACTGTAGAAAGCGTATTGAACGATTACGATGCCTTATTGCTTTCTGGCGGTTCAACCATCCCCAGAGATGTCGATGTTAAGGGGCGCGAGCTGAAAGGTGTTTATTTTGCCATGGATTTTTTGCGTCAGCAAAATGAGCGCAATGCTGGCGATACCATTAAGAAAGAAGAGATTATTTTAGCAAAAAACAAGCATGTTTTGGTCATTGGCGGTGGCGATACGGGTTCCGATTGTGTGGGAACATCTATCAGACAGGGCGCTCAGTCTGTGCTTCAAATTGAACTGTTGTTTCAGCCACCCAAAGGTTTTAATCCGGAAACACCCTGGCCCCAATACCCGGCTATATTGCGTACCAGTAGTTCTCAGGAAGAGGGTTGCCAAAGAGAATGGTCGGTTCTGACCAAAGAATTTGTTGGCGACGCTAATGGCAATTTAAAGGCCGTAAAATTAGTCGATATTGAATGGGTAAATGGCACGTTTAATGAGCTTGAAGGCAGTGAACGCGAATTGCCTTGCGATTTGGCCTTCTTAGCCGTAGGCTTTCTGCATCCTCAGCTCGAAGGTTTGCTTAGCGAACTGGGAATTGAATTGGATGAGCGAGGTAATGTGAAGACTCAAAAGTATGCCACCTCAAAAACAGGTGTGTTTGCTGCTGGTGATATGCGTCGGGGGCAATCCTTGGTGGTGCATGCCATTAGCGAAGGTCGTGAAGCAGCGCGTAAGGTCGATATTTATCTGAGCGGTAGTTCCGTTTTAGAATCAAAAGAACATTCTCTAATCTCCGTGGTAGATTGATTTAGAGTAAGGCCCCTTTTCCTTGTCAATTTGGGAAAGGGGCCTTTATTTTTATATTGTCATTACCTTCGGTGATCTCGCAGGCTCGGTAGCGAGAGCGAGGTACGAGCTCGTGGCAATCTCATCATAAATGAATTGACTCTTGCTATTTCATAACTCATTTTATTTCTCCTCCTTGGTTAAGGAGGAGTGCCTGATCCCGAAATGCGGGAGAAGGCGAGGTGGTTTGTTCATCGATAATTCTCATCGAGATGCCACCCCAAACCCCTAAATGGGCTTGTTTGGTAGTGGGTATGAGAGTCCCCTTCAGTGGATTTAGGGGTGATTTTCAAATAAAAGAGACCATACTCCTGTCATTGCGAGATTACTTCACTCGTTTAGGCTCTTAGTGAGAAATAAACACTGACAGCTGAATCCCGAAGCATCCCTTAGGTTTTGAATATCGACATTCCTTTTAAGCCTCTCTAGGGCTTTGGGGTGATTTTCAAAAAATCCAATTCCTGGCAAGTCATGCTAGGCACAAATTCAGTGACTACATAATCAGCCAAATTGTTTTGTTTGAAAGGATCCTGTTCCAATACAGTATTCAAAGCCTCTCTATTCTCCATATTAGAGAGAATAAGGCCTCCCGTACGAGGCACTTGTCTTCCCGAAGCTATAAAATAACCTAAGGCATATTGTTGTTTCAAATAATCGACATGAGCAGTTAGATGTTGCTCAATCACATCTAAACTGACTTTGTAATTGACATGTACAATAAACATTCTATTCTGTTTTTAATGAGTTTATATTTGAACGATGAAAGTAGAACATTTTATGTAGTTTTTATAAGTCTGATCAGTAATAATTGCAACTCGCATAAAACTAAATCTGCTTATCAGTAAAAATACTGCTAAAGAACATAAGTTAATGAATGGTAAATATTGAAATCGTGTTGGTTTTTTACATAACTTCATTCTCGATTTGTTAGTTGATGGCTAATAATGACGCCCTTGTATGTGAAATGTGCAAGGAGAAATAAATTAAATGTGAAGAACGATTTGTGATGTTGGTTTTATAAACAATTAAAATCTAGACTCATGTCAGATCAACAAGATTTATTAGATCACTTAGATGTGATTAAAGCTGTTCCCAGAGAACAAATTAAGTACTGCGATATGCCAGTAAAGATGCATGTGAATGAACTTGAAAACTTGCATACGCGTGTAAGTGTCGACTTACCAAAATTGATTGCAGTAGGTATGAACCCCGATTTAGTAACTAAGCTATTGGCTTATACGGGTGCTTTGCGAACTGCTGAATGCAATTGGACAGAGCTAAACACCGTGCGCGACGATGCCAAAGAAGCTTGGAAGGCAGAATGGCCGGCTTTTATCGAATTCCGTAACGATTTAATCGATCAGATGGATTTCGCTTATCGCAATAGCGAGCCTTTATTAAAGAAATTGGCTGCAATTAAAGAAGGTGATTCACAGGCCGATGCCGTACAAGATATGGCAAGCCTTTCGGTATTGGGTAAAGCTAATTTAGAGCCACTTGAGTCCATTAATTTCGATGCTCTTTTATTAGACAAAGCAGCTACCGATGCCGACAGAATGGGTGGTTTATTGGGTGCTGTTAATGGTCATATGTATGTCGATGACGAAATTAAAGTCATTCGCGATCAGGCTTATACTTTAACCAAGCAAGTGGCCGATGAAATACGCAAGTATGGTCGTTTCGTATTTCGTAATGATCCTAAAATTGTAAAATCTTATTCAAGCAAATACAGCAGAGATAAGAACAGTGCTTACCGACGCAGGCTAGCAGAAGAAGCTCAGGAATAAAACCTGACTCGTATTCAAAGAAAGAGAAGCTCATCACTTCTCTTTTTTTATGCTC
>NZ_JBFFKR010000145.1:0-8518 GCF_041555295.1 Ancylomarina sp.
CCCGAGGTGTAAATTAGAGTTGCTAAATCGTCGATATGTGCCGTTTCGAATCGAGCATCGAATTCTTTTCCCAGACGTGAAGCTTTTCCCATCTCAATAAACTCATCCCAATACATAGAATCCTGATGATCGCTTATTTTAACAGTCTTTTCAAAAACAATAACCTTTTTAATTGAAGAGCATTCATCAATAAGCTCCATGGTTCTATCGTACTGCTCTTGTTCACCAACAAAGATGGCTTGAACGGCAGAATCTTTAAGAATATATTTTGCTTCTGTTGTAGAATTGGTTGGATATATAGGAACGGTTACACCGCGCACACTCATGATGGCAAGGTCAGCAACAATCCACTCAGGCATGTTTTGAGAAAATATGGCAACACTTTCCTGTGTACCAATCCCTAATTTCAAAAGAGCCTTTGAAACTTGTCTGGTTTGAATGCCAAATTCACACCAACTAACATCAACCCATTCCCCACTAGTCTCATTCTTGTAACACATGGCAGTCTTGTCACCAAACTTTTCAAATCTTTGGCGAAGATGCTTGCCCCAATGTTGATAATTCATATCACTTTTTTAGTTGTAAATCACGCAAAGATACACATGTTTGCTATACTTTAAAGCATTTCACTGAAAATGCAAAGGCATAAACGCTTGTTCAAAAAGCCAAACCTTACCTATAGGGATTAAGAACCCAATTGAATCGGGCCTTCACAAAACAGTGGCTTTAGAAACGATCTAAAGCCACTATTAGGGTTAAATATCTTTAATTCAAATTGAAAACATCCCTCAAGGATAAAATCAATTATAATCGTTTCTAATAAAATCAGATCTATCGAACATGAAAATCGAGTAGCTTTTGGCCTTCCAATTCCCCTTCCAAATGATCACCAATTTTAACTGGACCTACCCCTTCAGGTGTTCCCGTATAAATTAAATCACCAATTTTAAGAGTGAAATATTTCGATAGGTAACTAATCAGGTAATCAATGGGGAAAATCAAGTCAGAAGTATTCCCCACCTGAACTCTCTTACCATTAATATTCAGGCTGAAATTCAGAGCATTTACATCTTTGAATTGAGTTTTAGGTATGAATTTAGAAATAGGAGCAGCACCATCAAAAGCTTTAGCTTTCTCCCATGGTAAGCCTTTCTTCTTGCATTCTGCTTGAATATCACGAGCTGTAAAGTCGATTCCTAAAGCTAACTCTTCGTAGTAACGATGAGCAAACTCAATAGGAATATTCTTCCCTACTCTATTAATTTTAACCACAACTTCTACTTCATGATGAATATCATTCGAGAAATCTGGATAATAAAAATCGTTATTGCTTTTTAAAAGTGCAGAATCAGGCATCGAGAAAACCACTGGCTCGGTAGGCACAGGGTTATTCAATTCTTTAGCATGATCCACATAGTTTCTTCCTATAGCTAATATTTTCATGTATTTATAATTTGATTTTTATTTGCCACATGGAACTTTCCATAGATTAAATTATTATCGCTTTTATTGGTTATCCAATAAACGAATTACATATTAAAATTTCTAAGCTTAATCTCAGTTAGAACTTTCTTGGTATAAAGTGGAAAATCATTGTTCATGATCCATCCATAATATCCGGGTTGCTCCTTCAATACATCTTCAACCGCTTTACCTTTATTCTTTCCAAAATTAAAAGTCTCAACGCCTTTCTTATCAAATATAATCATGCCAGCAAAATCAGCATTCTTATTCTGAGTAGAAAACTTAGAAAGATAATCAATATCGTTCTCCAAATTTTCATACTTGTCCAATTGAGATTTCAGCACCTCATAGGTTGCAACCGTATCAGCCTCTGCACCATGAGCACCTTCCAAATCTTTTCCACAGTAGAATTTATAAGCTGCAGTCAAAGTTCGTTGCTCCATTTTGTGGAAAATAGTTTGAACATCCACATGCTTACGTTTTCTCATATCAGTATCGATATCAGCACGTAAGAATTCTTCTGCCAATAAAGGAATATCAAATCGATTTGAATTATAACCTGCTAAATCACAGCCCTCAATATATTTCGCTATTGTTTTACCAATCTCCTTAAAAGTAGGCTCATCCTTAACATCCTCATCAAAAATACCATGTATTGCACTTGATTCCGCAGGAATTGGAATACCAGGGTTTACACGGAAAGTTTTAGTTTCCTCGTTACCATTAGGACTAACCTTTACAATAGCGATTTCAACAATGCGATCTTTCGATACATTGAGCCCAGTTGTTTCTAAATCAAAGAATGCAATCGGGTTTTTCAAATTCAAATTCATATGACTTATTCTTTTGAAGAAGTTTATATTTTTTCTTTAAGCAAACGATATGCTAAAGATCTTATCTTAAACAGAAAAAACCTAATGAAAGGATACTCTCATCAGGTTTTTATAGACATTATATTATCGTTTAAATTAAACGTTAATCATCATTGGCATTAATAACATTAACACGTCTTCATCGGCATTATCGTTATCGTATGGTAAGAATAAACCTGCACGTGTTGGGTCAGAAAGTGCAACCACAACATTAGCAGAAGATATATTCTGTAGAATTTCCAAAAGGAATACAGATTTAAATCCAATCTCTAAAGCTTCACCTTCGTACTGACACATCAATTTTTCGCGAGCTGAGATAGAGAAATCGATATCCTGTGCAGAAACAACCAACTCGTTATTACTCAATTCAAACTTAATCAAGTTACTTGCAGGGTTTGAGAATACCGAAACACGCTTAAGTGTATTGTAAAGCTCAACACGATCAATCGTCAATTTGAATGGGTTATTCGTTGGAATAACAGATCCGTAGCTAGGGTATTTTCCTTCAACCAAACGACAAATTAACTTGTAGTTAGATAGAGTGAAGAATGCATTCTTATCATCAAACTCAACCAATACAGGATTTTGCTCTTTTGGAAGAATATTACGTAATAATGATGCAGGCTTCTTTGGAAGAATAAATGAAGATTCAACTTCAGAACGACCATCAAGACGCTTATAACGAACCAATTTATGAGCATCAGATGCCACGAAAGTCAGGTCGTTGTTATTTAATTCGATAAAAATACCATTCATTACTGGACGAAGCTCATCGTCAGCAGTTGCAAACAAAGTCTTGTTTACACCTTTTAATAAAACCTCGCTAGCAACAGTAATATTTACGATATTATCTTGTTCCTTTTCAGGATTCTTAGGATAATCATCTCCGTTTTGTCCAGGAATGCTAAACTTACCATTCTCAGTGCTTAACTTCACAGCTAAAGTCTGAGGATCAACTTCAAAAGTTAATGGCTGCTCAGGAAATTCTTTTAAAGTATCAGTTAAAATCTTTGCTGGAAGAGCAATTACACCTTCTCCTTCAGATGCATCTAATGGAATTGTTGTAATTAAAGTCGTTTCCAAATCAGAAGCTGTAGCTATAAGCTCACCATTCTTCAATTCAAATAGAAAGTTATCTAGAATTGGAAGCGTGTTTTTGTTACTAATAACACGACTGATAGCTTGAATGTGTCCTAAAATCTCAGTACTTGATACTACAAATTTCATATGTTTATAATTTGTTTTTTTACATGATAAACAAAAAACATTTTGATTAAACTCACTGCTAATCAAGCCTGTTTCATCTATCAATATATATAATTGTTATTTTTTCATTTTCGTTTTTCAACACCCATTTATTTCTTTGAGTTGTTAAAAATATCAAGTGGTGAATATACGAATTTTATTTATTGGAATCTGATTTTTTCGCAAGAGTTTATCGACATATTTGCCTCTTCAATAATTCAGGTATATAGAATTAATTGGCATATTTCCTTTTACGGATAAAACCCCATACAAGGGCGAAAAATATTAGCAGTACTATAGGTAAACCTAAATTGATAATCTGATAAAAAAGTCGGTGCTCTCTGATTTTCGTCTTATCCAACAAACGAAGTTTTACCTCTCTCGATCTCAGATTCATCCACCCCTCATCATCACATAAATAATCGACACAGTTAAGCAAAAAATTGCGATTCCCATAGGTCTTTCGAGAATATCTGTCGTAACCTAAAGCTTCCATTTGAATATTAGATCCAACACCTCTCACTCTATTTTTAATGATATCACCATCCGATATTACAATCATTTTCCCTGGCAAACTTTCTGACTTATAAGTTGATTTATCGATACCTTCCCAGATTCTATTTTTAAATATGGATTGGAATTGACCTTCAATCAGTACAGCCATCACTTTTGATCCATCTGGAAAATCTTTTGCACTCATTTTCTGCCCTACAATATCAAGTCGAATTGGTGTTGGTACCTTCACTAATCGAGTGTGATCAGAACTGGCAAGTAAAATGGTATGCTTCAAATTAGGATCCTTACCAACCTTATCAATAGAATTGGCAAACTCAACACGAACCATATTCAATTTTCGAGTGATAGGATGATTTGAAGGTGGAGCCAATAGTGGCGAGTAATACCATGGTGCTGGCACATATTTACCATTCTGACCTGCAGCACTTGATTGCACAGGAATTAACTGAGATTGTACGTCCATAACCAAATCTGGATTGATACGAACGCCATATTTAAACAACTGATCTTCCAAATTCAATGGCTTATAAAATGCCATAGACATACCTTTAGCAGAAATGCTATCCATCGAAGCGGCAACTTCATCAATCAGCCACATCACTCTCCCGCCATTCATGACATACTGATCGAGAGCGTATTTCGCTTTTTTACTAAACGCATTCCGAGGCTGAGCAACTATCACGCAATCAAAACGCTTATAGTCTTTAGATAGTTCATAAGCAGTAGCACGACTCACCTTGTAGCGTTGCAAAAGTGATGCTGTAAAGTCGGCAACTTCATACTCTCCTAATTCTCCTTGCCCGGTGAAAAATGCCACCTCTTTCGCCTTAGTTTGATTAAGCAAGCGAATTGCCATCGAAAGTTCATACTCAATGCTCTCAATAGAGTGATTTAAATTCTGATCGGTAGATAATCCTGTCACAGATTTCAAAAGGTTAACGGGCGTTTCTTTCTTACCATCGTGCACAAAAAGACCTGGCACGAACACCTTCTGTTTCACGCTCCCGTCGCGACTCGTTTCTTGTATACTTGTTGGTTTTAAACCTCTTTCCGATAACTCCCTTAATCTTTTCTCCTTTTGCTTTGGGTTAAGTTCTAAATTCGGATCTACAAAGCTGTAAGCAATTTCAACTTTAGCATAGGATTCAAATTCTTCAATTAAATCAACTGTTGCATTCTTCAGTTTATTGAAACCATGAGGTAGGTCTCCATCAAGATAAATTTCAAAATAAACTGGCTTTTCGAGATCAGAGAGAAGTTGCCTGGTATTATCAGACAAAGTAAATCGTTTCTCAGAAGTCAGATCGATACGAAAATGAAAAACCTGCAACAGCTGATATACAAACAGAACAAGAAGTACTGAAAGGAGTAATTGAATTAAATTCTTCTTTTTATTGTTGATTTGCATGATGCTTCTATAATTATCTGCTTATAAATAGTCTTAAATGATTTTAAACCTTATAAGTACTCATAAATACTTCTCACTGTATCCTTTTTCACTTTAACCTTCTCACCCTTACCATTTTCTACTTTGAAGAACAGTTCGTGTTGCAAACAGAAAAACAAGTGACAATCCTATAAAATAGCTTACATCTCTTGAATCTACGACACCTCGGGATAAAGAACGATAGTGTTCATTTATTCCCATATTGATAATCTCTGTTTGGAATCCCTGAAACAAAAGAAGATCAGATAAATAATCAAATCCCATATAAAAACTAAAGCACAGAATCAGTGATAACAGGAAGGCAATAATTTGATTATCGGTGAATGAACCAGCAAAGACAGCTAATGACACGTAAGCAATTGCCAAAAAGAATAAGCCAAGAAATGAACCCCAGAAAGCACCCACATCGATACTTCCAACAGGATTTCCTAAATAATAAACTGACAAATAATAAATAAGACAGAAAAGTAAAGAAAATAAAACAAGTGAAAGTGCAGCTAGAAACTTCGAAAGAACAATCTTAAAATCAGTGATAGGTCGTGTCAGTAATAATTCAATAGTTCCCGACTTTTTCTCGTCTGTAAATAAGCGCATACACAAGGCTGGAATCAAAAAAAGATAAATCCAAGGAGCCATATTGAATAGGGTATCCAAGTTAGCATAGGCACCATCCAAAACGTTTGAGTTTCCCGGGAATACCCAAATAAACAAACCTGTAGCCAGTAAAAATATACTGATGATTAAATAGCCACTTATGGAATTAAAGAATGATCGAAATTCTTTCAATAATAATGTTAGCATGTTTGAATCGAATTTTGAAGTACGCTACAAATTTGCAAAATAATTATGAGATTTTACATTATGAATAAACACTTGTACATCAACAAATATACCTCTCATGTAATCAGCCTTGTAGATCCCTGAAAATAAGTGTAATTTAAATAGACTCACTTGAAAATTAACAAGAATTGAGCTCTTCACCTATGAAATTGACACTTCTGATATTGACACCACTACTCTTCAATTTTGTGTTACAGGCTCAAGATGCCTCTTCACAAAAAAGATACTCCATTGGCTTAAGCTATCATCAAGGCCTTTTCGTTCCAAAGAACCAATATATTAATTATTTAATTCAAGATAAAATATCCGCTTTTGAACTTAAACTGGCTCTTCGTCCAACCCCTCAAAAACCTTGGGTAAAACAATTTGCTGTGAGGAAATTAGGTTTAGGCTATTATCAGGGCACTTTAGGAAATACGGCTTCATTAGGTGAAGTAAAATCACTAGTCCCTTTTATTCAATTCGGAATAAAAAGCTGGAAACAATTTCAGATTAATACTGATGTTGGTATAGGAATCGCTAAAATGACAAAATATTTTGACCCAGTGAATAACTATTCAAACAAACTCATTGGATCGAAATACAATACCCATATTAAATTGGGATTAGAAGCCAACTACTCTTTATCTCAATTTGATTTGACTTATGGAATCGTATTTAGTCATTTTTCAAATGGTTCTAGAAAGCACCCTAATGATGGGTTAAATATTGTTACAGGAAGTGTTGGAATAAATTACAGGTTTGGAAAAGCTACCCAAACAACTACCCAACCTCGTACCTATTCAAAACTAAGGGATGAATTTACAGCCATTATAAATCAAGCATGGAGAGAAGTTAGCCATCAAGACCCACATACTTACTATATATCAATTATCAATTTATCTTATACTAAGGGGATCAACTCCAGACAGAGAATAGGTGGAGGTGTTGATCTTTTTTACGATGAATCCACAGACAGAGGCTATTGGACCCGAACACCTAGAACAAGTTTCAAAGATCGAATATCTCAGGGCGTATTCTTAAGTCATGAACTGGTTATTAGTAAAGTGTCATTCATCACACATATAGGCTTTTACTCGCTTTATCATACAAAACCAGATAACAATCCGTTTTACAACAGATTAGGATTTAGATATAAATTCAGCAAACACTTATTAGCCAATCTTAGCTTAAAGGGGTATCTCGGCAGTTCAGATTTTATTGAAATGGGGATCGGTTACACTTTCAACGCAAAATAAAAGAATATGAAAATATATGTTTACATACTATGCCTAATTATTCTTTGCTCATGCAATTTCATCAACCCTTTTCATGATGAAGGGGCATATATTGAAACACTTATTGAACTCGAAGATTTTACACAAATTGAGATTCACAATATCTTCAATATTGAAATTATTGAAGATACGGAAAGCTATATCCTTTATAAAGGAGGAGAAACAATACTTGATGAAATGTCCTACTCATCACTTTCGGGTAGACTTAGGCTTGATCACAGTTTTATGAATTGGACAAAAAACTTTAAAATGCCTACGTTGGAGATTCACATGCCTTTACTTGAAGGTGTCGATCTTTATGCATCAGGCAATATTAAAAGTTTAAATCAATTATCAGGAGATAAAATAGGTATCAATGTTTATGGAACTGCAGAAACTTATGAGATTAAACTAAACATAAACTATAATCAACTAAGATTTCATTCAAGAGGATCAGTAGGAGGAACCTTTGCCGTTTCGGGTGAATGTCCAGTGGCGGTATATACCTTAAATGGCAGCACTAATATTCAAGCCTCCGAACTGATTTCAAAAGATGTTCAAGTAGCACAAAACAGTTTAGGAGATGCACATATTTTTGCTTTGGAAAAAATAACAGCTACTTTCTATAAATCTGGAGACATCTATTATAAAGGCAATCCCGAAGAAATTGAGATCAAGTACGATCAAATTAATAATCAGGATGCCAGTGGTAAACTGATAAAAGAATAGAATTAAGACTTAATTGCTTTGACATCTTCATAAATCATTTTAGCAAAACGAGCAGAAGCCCCTGCTCCTCCTAAATGCTGACTCAAATCTTCATAATTTACCAACATCTGAGAACGATAAGCTTCATCATTTAAAATCAAATCGAGCTC
>NZ_JBFFKR010000146.1:0-8503 GCF_041555295.1 Ancylomarina sp.
ATAAACTCATAAACTCATAAACTCATAAACTCATAAACTCATAAACTCATGAACGCAATCAGTATTGAAGAGGCTCAGAAGCAGGTCGATGCCTGGATAAAAGAACATGGTGTTCGTTATTTTTCAGAACTAACCAATATGGCCATACTTACTGAAGAAGTAGGAGAGGTGGCTCGAATTATCTCAAGAAAATATGGCGAACAATCCTTTAAGGCTGGAGAGTCGGATAAGGACTTGGGAGACGAAATGGCGGACGTTCTTTGGGTGTTGATGTGCTTAGCCAACCAAACAGGTGTAGATTTGACTGAAGCTTTCAAAAAGAATATCGAAAAGAAAACGAGTCGTGACAAGACCCGACATCTGAATAATGATAAACTTAGATAATGTTGCTAAGTCTAATTAAATTAATAAAATAGGGGATCAACTAAAATTATCTTATTTTTGTGCTCTTAAAGACTATATTCCGTCCCGGTAAGAGGGAAGGGAATTGATGGAAAAATCAGCGAATAACGATTCGCAACTGGTTATTAATTATTTATATACATTATGAAGAGAGACATTTTAGAAATCTTAAAGTCATACGATCTTAAGGTTAGCGATGCAGAAGTAAAGGCAAATGTCAAATCAATTGTAGACAAAGATTATGAAGCTTTGTACACCATTGAGAATCTTAAGAAGAATTTTTCTTTTATAGATTTAACGACATTAAACTCGACTGACACGCACGCAAAGGCTAAAAGTTTTGCTGACAATGTAAATAACTTCCAGAATGATTTTGACATGCCAAATGTGGCTGCTATTTGTGTATATCCATACCAGGTACCTACATTAAATGAAAACTTAAAAGCTGAGGGCGTTAGAATTGCTTCAGTAGCAGGTGTTTTCCCATCTTCTCAATCATACGTTGAAGTTAAAGCATTGGAATGTAAAATGGCTGTTGAAAAGGGAGCTGACGATATTGATATTGTGATATCGATTGGGGCTTTCCTTGAAGGACATTATCAAACTGTTTTTGATGAAATTGCCATTCAGAAAGAGGCTTGTGGTAAAGCACACCTTAAGGTTATTTTAGAGACTGGAGAACTTAAGACGGCAGAAAATATTCGTACCGCATCTATTATTGCTATGGAAGCTGGAGCTGATTTTATCAAGACATCTACTGGAAAAGTTCCTGTAAACGCAACACTTGAGGCGGCTTACATTATGACTCAGGCAATTACAGAGTACTATGAGAAGACTGGCAGAATGGTAGGTTTTAAACCAGCTGGAGGAATTTCAACACCTAAGGATGCTATTGAGTTTTTTGCAATTTCTAAGAACAACTTAGGTGAGGAGTGGCTGAACAATAAGTGGTCAAGAATTGGAGCATCAAGTCTTGCAAACGCATTGTTAACTGAGATTCATAAAATTGAAACAGGAGAAGAGAAGGAGATTAAATATTTCTAAATCTGATACTTATAAAATTGAGATTAAAGCCGGATAATTCCGGCTTTTTTTATGTCTTAACAAAATAATTAAACTTAAAGCTTGCTTTTTGTGAAATATTATGTAGCTTTATTTTTGATTTAAATATCTGTTTGGCACTGAAATATGTTCATTCATCTTTTAATTTAAACAGGTTATAGTAAATAGCTCCGTTTTTCTTAGTGTAATTACTCTAGTGTTTTTTGACTAGTTTGGTTATGTTTTTGAGAGGAGAATGAACTATTTTAAATGATGGAATTTAAGCAATTTGAATAAATTTTCTATCTAATGGAATTAGATATAAATCTGAAAAACGAAGATAAAGTCCGAATGTTAGAGGATGAGATTCTGGAGCTCAAGCGAAAGCTAGAAGTAGCACAAGCAGGGGCTCTTAAATTGTCTCGTTCGTCTGATTCTAAGCGTTTCTCAGAACTGTTTGGAGTGGTTGATAGTGATTTTAATTTGCTTTCTGTAAATGATAAAAGGAATGAGTTTGTTAAAACACAGCAGGATGTTTTAAAAGGACAGAAATGTTATTCTGTTTTTTGTGGATTGAATCAGCCTTGTAAAAACTGTTCAATTAACACCAATAATTCAAAAAAGTTAGTCTGGTATTTTCTTCAGCAACGCATAGTGAATAATGATAGGATTTGTAAGAGCAATATCATTACACCTGCAAATTATATAGAACCCTTTGAGTTAACTTTAAAAGAGACAGATCTCTTTTATGAACAACTTTTTGAGTCGACAGGGGATGCTCTTTTGATTATCGACTGTAAGGGTCTTATTTTGAGATTTACAAGAAAGCTATGTGAGATGCTCTCATATTCTGAAGAAGAATTTTCAAAATTGACAATTTTCGATATTGATGACCCAACAAATTCGCTTTCGTTTGAAGACAGAGTCTTTCAGATAGAAAGAGATAAAGGTGCAATATTTGAAACCGATTTAATTTCTAAATCAGGCAAACTAATACCTGTTGAATCTAGTTCGTCTCCAATAAGATATCATAGTAAAACTGTGTTTTTTGTTACTTTCAGGAATATTGAAGAGCGTCTAAATGCACAGAAGGAACTTCTAGAGAGTGAGATTCGTTTTCGCACTTTAGTTGAAAATGCAAAGGATTTAGTGATGCGTTTCGATAGAGAACATCGTCATGTATTTGTAAACTCTGCTTCTCAGCAAGTTTTGGGTATAGATCCACAAGAATTTATCGGTAAAACACATCAAGAAATGGGATTTCCTGATGATTTGTGTCTACTGTGGGAAGAAGAAATGGATAAGGTTTTTGAATCAGGCATTGCTGATGTTATTGATTTTTCAATTCAAGCCAAAGGGCGTGATGTCGATTTCGAATGGCAACTTATCCCTGAATTCAATACGGAACATGAAATACCCTATTTATTGGCGGTTGCTCGCGATGTGTCAAAGCGAACAATGAGTGAAAAAGCTTTAGAAGAAGCCTTGAAAACGAAGGATAAGTTTTTCTCAATTATAGCTCATGATCTTAGGAATCCTTTTGGATCTTTAAGAGCTCTCTCTGAGTATCTACAAAACTCTGAGGATCTTACAAAAGAAGAAATTAAGGAATTTGCAGAGATTATTCATGCATCTGCTTGCCAGGGATATGATTTGCTCGAAAACCTTTTGGAATGGTCAAGATCACAGCGTGGTAATATAAAATGGAAACCGCAAGAATTTGATCTGGTAGAATTAATCAATTCAAATATCAAGTTAATACAAGCGAACATTCATAAAAAACAGATTCACTTAAATTTCCAAGCAGAAAAAAGTCATTATGTTTTTGCCGATAAGTATATGATTGATACAATTATCAGAAATTTGTTAGCCAATGCCGTGAAGTTTACTTATATGAATGGTAATATTGATATTATTTTACTTGAACAAACTAAACATTATTGTGTTTCTATAAAAGATGATGGCAAGGGAATAACTAAAGAAAATCAACCCAAACTCTTTGATTTGGACAATCAATACTCTAGTGTTGGAACAGCAATGGAAACTGGCACAGGCCTGGGGTTGATTCTTTGTAAGGAATTTATTGATACTAATAATGGACAAATTTGGGTTGAAAGTGAAGGAGGAAAGGGAAGTTGTTTCTCATTTACAGTTCCAAAGAAATAAGTTCCCCTTATTTTTTTCTTTCAATGGTATAGTCAACCAGAGCCATCATGGCATCCTTAACTTCAGAATCGGGAAAAGTCATTAATATAGAATCTGCTTTCGCTTTGTACTCCAACATCTTTTCTCGTGTATACTCAATACCACCTTTGTCTTTTACAAACTTGATGAGCTCTTGAACCCGATCTTTATCCTTATTGTGTTTCTTAAGGCTTTTAAGCACCCATCTTCTTTCCTTGGGAGAACAATCTCTTAATACAGCGATAAGAGGAAGAGTCAGCTTCCTTTCCTTAATATCATTACCTGTCGGTTTTCCAATGGCAGCTTGCTTATCGTAGTCGAATAGGTCATCCTTAATCTGGAAAGCAATTCCCAAATAGGCACCGAATTGTTTCATTTTCTCTTGGGTTTCAGTATCTGCATTTACCGATAGGGCACCCAATTGTGTACAAGCAGCTATAAGGCTAGCTGTTTTTTTGTAGATAATGTCAAAGTAGACGTCTTCAGTAATATTAAGTTTTTTCGATTTTTCAATTTGTAAGAGCTCACCTTCACTCATATCTTTTACAGACTCAGAAACAACCTTCAGTTGATTGAATTCGTCATTATCCAAAGCAATTAATAAGCCTTTAGATAAAAGGAAGTCGCCAACCAGAACTGCAACCTTTGACTTCCAAAGTGCATTGATGGAGAAAAAACCTCTTCTTTCATAGGCTTCGTCAACAACATCGTCGTGTACTAAAGTTGCTGTATGCAAAAGCTGGGTAAGCGTGGCGGCTATATATGTTGACTGATTGATTTCCCCACAAAGTTTCGCTGTTAAGAAAACCAAGATTGGGCGCATCTCTTTGCCTTTTCTTTTTATGATATAACGGTTAATGATATCGAGGAGCCGAACTTTAGTTCGCATGGTATTTCGAAAATAAGGATCGAATTCGTTTAACTCTTTCTCAATGGGAGCCTTTATGATGTTTAATTTAGAAGCTTTACTCATAGCAACCAAAGGTAAAAATTTAGTGCTTTCAATGGCTAAAAAAATAAATAAATTTTCAGATGTTTTAGTCTTTAAATGGCAATAAAAAATCTGTAGATGGAATTAGACTTCGTGTCGAGATGATGTTGAAAAGAGAAGGTGTGTTTTTGATACAAAAAGATATTCTTCAGCATATTTTAGCTTAAAACCTATTCAGAATACCCATAAATTAGCATCAAAGTAACAAATTTAACTATTTCGATATGAGACTTCTCTTTCTTAACGGATTATATTTATATATTTGCATAGTTATTAAATAGAAGTTTAAGTTTAGTGTATGAAAATTAGCGAATTAGAACCGGAAAAATTAGAACAAGCAGCCAATATGCTAAAGGCAATTGCTCATCCAATGAGAATTGCTATATTAGGCTATCTTGATGATGGTAAGAAGCTGACGGTTACTGAGATACATGAATTGTTGAATATAGAACAATCAACAACTTCGCATCATTTAGGTATTCTTAAAGATAAGGGCGTTTTACAATCTAAACGTGAAGGGAAGAATACATATTACTTCCTAAAACACTGTAGCTTAAGTAATATTGTTGATTGTATCAGCAATTGTACACATGGATAAAAATTAAAAACCGGTTAGTACTGGTTTTTTTATGATTTAAAGAATGGCAAAAGTTAGACTAACTAAAGAGTTTCGATTCGAGATGGCGCATGCGCTATGGAATTATGATGGCTTGTGTAAAAATATTCACGGACATTCCTATATTTTATATGTAACCGTAATTGGCGAACCTATTGCCGATGAAAATAATCCTAAGCTAGGCATGGTAATGGATTTCGGAGACTTAAAAAAAATCGTCAATGTTGAGATCGTAGATAAATTGGATCATGCAGTTGTTCTTAGTAATAGAACACCAATGCTTGAGCAACTTAATATTCCTCAAATGTTCGAACGATTCTTTGTTTTCGATTATCAACCAACTTGTGAGAATATGATTGCTGACTTCGCTCAACGAATTATTAATCGTTTACCAGCAGATGTGAGATTACATTCGCTAAAACTTCACGAGACAGCAACTTCTTTTGCTGAATGGTTCGCAGAGGATAACTAATTCGAAAGAAAATATATAAATTGAAGTCCGGTTTTGTTCCGGACTTTTTTGTACCCGTATTTTTAAAATATTTATTTCAAGATGATTGCAGGCCCTTTCAATTTCGATCTGATAAAACCCGTTAATCCTTTACTCGCACTTTTTCCGATTGGGGCATATGGTATTGAACATGCCTACCGAGTTTTTAAGTTGGTTGATAATATTTGCGACTTTGAAAAGATTAGCGATGATCTTCGCCAAAGCTTAAAATTTTGTGCCTTGTTTATGGATATTGGTCGAGAGGAAAAACAGATGGAACAGAATCTTGGATTTAAATCTTACGGGAAAATAAGAGGGACAGAGTTCTTAGGGAAGGAACGTTTTCAGAACGACTTGTGCCGATTTTTAATTGAGAGCCATACTTTGAGTATTGAAGATCGGAGTAAGCAGTTGAATCAATATCAGATAGAGGATAAGGATGAAGCCATTTTCTTGTTTAAAATACTGCAAGATGCATTAGCTCTTGATGCTTTTCGATTTGGGAATTTCTGTGCTGCCGATCTGGAATTATCAAACTCCAGGAAATTGGTTTTATTTGCCAGTCAATTTCATAGAAAGGAATTAAAGCAAGATTTGATCCTTAAGGAGATTGAAGATTGGTTGAAAGACATTTAATAATATTTCATTCACTGCAAGGGCACAAAATAATTCTCGTACTTTTGTTAGTCTTAATAGAGAATAGATAGTCATTAACACACATACAAAATATGTACTCGTCACACAGTAATCCTAAGAAAAAGCTATTTCTACTTGATGCTTTTGCTTTGATATACAGGTCTTATTATGCTTTTATCAAGAATCCACGTTATACTTCAACTGGAATTAATTCGTCAGCGATGTTGGGTTTTACCAATACGCTTTTGAATGTACTTGAGAAAGAGAAACCATCTCATATAGCCGTTGTTTTTGACCCGGCAGGTAAAACTTTTCGTCACGAAATGTTTAAAGAGTATAAGGCTCACAGACCACCCATGCCTGATGATTTAAGAAATTCCTTACCGTATATTAAACAAATAATTAGAGGTTTTAATATTCCTGAAATAGAGGTTGAAGGCTACGAGGCAGATGATGTGATTGGAACTTTGGCCAAGAAAGCAGAGAAGCAGGGCTACACCGTTTATATGATGACGCCCGATAAGGATTTCGCACAATTGGTGAGCGATAATATTTTCATGTATAAGCCGGGTCGATCGGGAAACGAAACGGAAGTTTTAGGTGTGCCTGAAATTCTGGCTAATTTTGGACTGGAAACGCCAGAACAGATTGTCGATTATCTGGGATTAATGGGTGACTCTGCCGATAATATCCCAGGCTGTCCTGGCATTGGTCCAAAAACGGCTCAAAAATTATTAGCAGCTTATAAATCAATCGATGGGATTTATGAGAATACCGATAAGCTGAAAGGAAAGCAGAAAGAAAATATTGTGAATTCGGAAGAGCAAGTTCGATTTTCGAAAGTCTTAACTCAAATTGCACTGGATGCGCCTATCGATTATGTCGAAGAAAAATATAGACTGATAGATATTGATGAAGACGTCCTAGGAAGTGTTTTTCTTGAATTGGAGTTCTTCAGTTTAAGGGAAAAGGTTTTATCAAATGCAAATAACAGATCGATAGAAAATGTTGATATGGTCTCCTCTCACAGTTCGAAATCTATGGGTAAGAGCACGATAGAAGAAAAAGAAATCATTCTTAGAGAGTTTAAAGACCTTAATTCTCATTTTTTTGTGCTTGATACTGCGGCAGTTAGAGCCGATTTAAGAGCTGATTTATGTGTGCAGAAATCCTTTTCATTTAGAACAATTTTGAGCGATGTTGATCCAAATCAGTCACAAATTCTGGGATTAGCTTTTGCTTTCAAAAATAACCGTTCATTTTTCGTTCCATTTCCTCAGGATGCTGCTGGAGCGGAAAAAGTGGCTCAGGAATTCAAATTTATTTTCGAAGATGAAAAAATTCTAAAAATTGCTCACGACATTAAACGCGATATTTTGGCTTTGCGCTGGTGTGGCGTAGAATTGAAAGGTGCGATTTTCGATACCATGATTGCTCATTATTTAATTCAACCTGAGTTGAAGCATGATTTGGAAAATATAGCTCAGACTTTCATCCATTACAAAATGATGGAGGAGGAGAAGCCTGAGAAGAAACAGCAAGCTCAGTTGAGTTTGATGTTGGAACCAGAACCGATCAAACATGATAAATATTGTGAAGAGACCTTGGTTAATCTCGAATTGGTTGAGGCTTTGGAAAATGAATTGACGGATACGGGTCTTTTGGATTTGTTCTATAATATGGAAATGCCGCTTCTGTTGATTCTATCTGATATGGAGTTCACAGGTGTGAAAATTGATGTGCCTATGCTAAAAGCGTACGCAGTTGAATTGAATATCGAAGTGAATGCGATCGAGAAAGAAATTATCGAGATGGCTGGTCATGAATTCAATGTGGCTTCGCCTAAGCAATTGGGAGAAGTTCTTTTTGAGAAAATGGGCTTAGATCCTAAAGCAAAAAAGACTAAATCGGGTCAATTTTCAACTTCCGAACAGGTATTAAGCAAGTTGAGGGACAAGCATCCTATTATTGAAAAGATTCTGGTTTTCCGTGGATTGAAAAAACTAATCTCAACCTATGTCGAGGCTCTTCCAACTTATATCAATGAGAAATCAGGACGAATTCACACTTCCTTTAAGCAAGCTGAGGCTGCAACGGGTCGTTTGAGTTCTACCAACCCCAACATTCAGAATATTCCGATTCG
>NZ_JBFFKR010000147.1:0-8424 GCF_041555295.1 Ancylomarina sp.
TCTTCGGGACTTGAATCGGAAAATAGCATAATGCCAGTGACCATAAGGAAAAAGGCAAAGGCTGCAATGAGAAAATAGATGAACTTATTGGCAAATATAATCTTGACATTGTAGCGTATAAAATCGCGTATGAGTTTTACTTGTTCTATTCCTTTCATAAATATGAGATTTGAGATGTGTTAAACCATCTACCTTTAACCATTATCTTTTTTTTTCTTTAATCCGCCTGAGGCGGACTTCGTTTCACTCAGCCTTAACATCCTTTATTTCCTTTACACTTTACCCTTTGACTGTTAGACCTTTTGACTTTTTAGACCTTTAAGTCATCGCCATTTCTTTTTCATTCAATAAACACAAATAGGCATCCTCCAAATTGGCTTTGGTATTTACTGCTCCGTATCCCGGATTTTCATCAGACAGACAACGAACACGAATTTGATCCTTATCTCTCATATGATGAATAATGACATGCTCAGCTTTTAACTGTTCAAATTCTTCCGTCGAAACCGTCAGTATCCATACTTTTTCGTTGGCAATACCAGCCATATGAACGGGCTCTCCCAGATACTTAAGTTCTCCTTTTTTCACAACGCCAACCCGGTTGCACGAGCTAGCCACATCTTCGATAATATGGGTTGAGAAGATTACGATTCTATCCTGACTTAATTCGACCAGGAGATTTCTGAATCGAATTCTTTCACGAGGGTCGAGACCTGCAGTAGGTTCATCAACCACTAAAATTCGTGGTAAATGTAGCAGAATTTGAGCGATACCGATTCTTTGTTTCATCCCACCAGAGAATGAACCAATTTTATCATCTTTTTGATCTAGCATATGAACGGCACTTAAAACATATTCAATGCGCTCATGTCTTTCCTTATTGTTTTTCAATTTCTTGATGATTCCCATATAGTTGAGGAAATCCCAGGCCGTCATATTTTCGTACATCCCGAATTCCTGAGGGAGGTAGCCGATCAATCCTTGCAGTTCTTCACGTTTCTCGCGAACATCAATCCCATTGATGGTGATTTGCCCATAACTTTGTTCCAGTATGCCACAAATGATTCGCATGAGTGTCGATTTACCTGCTCCATTGGGGCCCAGCAAACCAAACATACCGTTTTCTATATTTAAGGATATGCCTTTAACAGCCTTAAATGGCACTTTCTTTTTCCCTATAATTGGAATGATAAGGACAAAGCGATAGAAGTTTTTTCGAAGGCCACTAAAACTCCCTTTTATTCTATTGATATCGATTTTATCACGGTAAATTTTATCAGAAGAAAGCTTAATAACCAAAGCGAGATACCAGATGACACCGACAGGAATAAGCAGACCAATGAGATCGTATTTCTGAAAAGCATAGTAGAGCACAAATAGCGGGAAAAACCAAAAAATAGTTTTCTGACTCACAAAAATGAGCCATTGAATCCATTTACTTTTAGCCTCTTTCTTTAGATGATCACGATAAGCCATGATTGGCCTTATGAATCCCAACAACATGATTTGGAAAAGGATAGACAAAATAAGCACCCAGAGTTGAATTTGGATATGGTAAAAGATGAAGAATACCATAAAAGCGATCAGAGGGATTTGCCAGATTAAGACGACAAAATCATGAATCGATTCGTAAGCTTGTTTTAAGCCAAGGCGTTCTCTGATTTTAAGTCCTGATTTCCATTCGCGTGTAAATCTATTGTCCCAATCGTAAATTTTCACCAGATTTCTAATCTCAATATGCAAGGGCTCGTCGGGAGCAATAAGCTCTTCGTTGGCCTTTCGCAAACTCGCCGAGATGAAATAAATACAGGCAGGCACAGATAGAAGTAAAATAAGAAAAGTGATGATTTGCCATATCTTACTATCGACTTCGGTATAAATTAAATAAGTTCCTAAAATCCAGATGGCAAATTGAATACTCTTAACCCAAAGTTTCTGACTCCGGAGCCATGTGAGACTGGTTTGCAATCCGGCATAGACCGTAGGTATAAACACCAAAGTTAGGATGGTGCTTAAGCTTAAACCACCAATGACGGTGATGGCAAATGGTACACCAATTTCAGTCACGTACTCGGCTCGTCCAAGTGCCAGTGGCATCAGTGCAATTATGGTTGTGATTGCTGTAATCAGAATAGGTCGGATACGTGCCAAACCAGCCATAATAAGCGCACGAGATTCTCTATAGCCTCGTTTTTGCAGTACATTGGAATAATCGATCATGATAATTCCGTTGTTGACCACAATTCCCAAAAGGATGATCAAGCCTGTAAAAACATTTGGGTTCATAAGCGAAGTGCCTGTCAGAATAAGAGCGATCAATGAGCCAATAGCGGCCATTGGTATTGAAAACATCATGACAATAGGCATAGTGAAGGATTCAAATACCGATGCCAGAATCATAAAGATGAGAATAAAGGCCATCAGAAAGAGAAAACCAAATTCGCCCAGAGGATTTTCTTCGTGAATGATTTCAAGAGCAATGCCTGAAGGCAGATTCATACGTTCTACAAGCTCATCAACCTCAACTCGGGCAGCTGTTTGGAGATCCTTTTCGTCATTAACTTCAGCAATAAACTGATATTCAACCTCCAATTGCTTCTCCTGATTGGTTCGTTTAATGCTCGATAAACCATCGGTGAAATTGAGTTGACTGATGTTCTGCAATTCAAACTCAGCTCCTTGGTTTCCTTTAACTGTAAGTCTTCTCAGATCTTTTGCATCTCGTGTTTCCTGACTTGATTCTCCCAGTGTTTTTATGATGATATCGTATTCATCAGTTCCATGTTTGAATGTAACTCCGCTTGAAAATTCCTTCTGAAATGAGTTTAGCTCTGATAAAACTGAGTTGACAGGAATATCGTAGATCGCCATAATTTGTTTATCCATCTCAAGAAGCATTTCGGGTCGCTTACTGGGTATTTTTACCGAAACTCTTTCCATAGATGAGAGTTGCTCCAGATAATATCGAATATCTTCAGACAGATCTAACATCTTATCGAAATCTTGTCCCTTGATAACGAGCTTCTCTTTTTGTGTTCCCAGACCCAGCATTCCCATTAAAGGATTATCACCGCCAAAATCACCACCGCCACCACCAAATTTGCGCCCTTTTGCAGGTGGTTCCCAACTGAACGAAGCCCTGGGGATATTATCAAGGCGTTCTAATATGTTTTTCTTGATGGCTGGAACCGATCGGTTTAGTTTATCACGATAGTCATTGACTAAAGAGATGCTTAAAACGGCTTCTTCTTCGTAAACCTGACTTGTTATATCCTTTTTCTCTTCAAGTGATTCGAGATTTGTCTCCACTTCTCTAATCACAAGGTCCGTATTGTTGAGAGTGGTTCCTCCCGGAAGTGTTACATAGAGTTTTATATCCTTTATTTCGGCTTCATTTTTAGACATAAAGCTCAGTCCCACACTGATCAAGAGGGTGATAAAAAATAGTCCAAGTGCTCCCAAAATAGTTCTTCCAGGGAATCGCATGCAAGATTTTAATAGAACCAGATAGACTTGAACCAATCGGTTATGAAGCGAGATGTTTTCGAATCTGACAGGACGGCTGTTACCCTTACGTTTTAGAAAAGTATGCGTAATCATTGGAATCAAAAGCAGAGCGACTACCAATGAAACCAAAAGCGTTGAAATAATGGAAACGCCAATATGTTTTCCCATCAGTCCAATCATGAAGTCTGACGAAAACAAAAAGGGTAGAAACACAGTTATGGTCGTCAGTGTGGCTGCAAATATAGATCGCCAAACTTCTTTAGTTCCTTGAATAACGGCCGTATCGGCATCAATTTTTTTGGCTGCTAGTCGATATATATTTTCGAGGACGACGATACTATTATCGAGCAGCATACCAATGGCAAGAGCCATCCCTAAAAGGGTTAAAGTGTTAATGCTGATATTATAGGCATAGAAAAAGTTAAATGCCGTATAAATAGAGATGGGGATAGCCAATGCAATGGCGACAACCAAGCGAATGTTTTTCAAGAAAATCCATAGAACAAAGATGGCCAGTAAGCCACCTACCAGTGCCAATTCTATAATTAAATCGATGTTGGTTTTCATTATTTCAGCACTGTTGGATTGTACAACAATGCTAACATCTTTGTTTTCTAATTCTTGATTAAGTTCCTCAATCTTTTCAATAACCGTTTCAGATAAGTCAATAATATTTGCTTGTGCTTCTTTAGTCACTTGCAGTGTAACGGCTTCTTTACCATTGACGCGACTATACGAGCTTTGTTCTTTTACACCAAAACGAATATCCGCAATATCTTTAAGTTTGATTTTGCCTTGTTCCTTCACAACCAATTCGTGAATATCTGTAATATCAGTAAATTCTGAAACCACATTCACAAAGTGCATCCTATTTTTCTCGATAACTTTACCTGCAAAGCTTCTTTTATTGTCATTTTGGCTAAGAGCCTGGCGAACCTGAGATGGACTAATGCCGTAACTTTTGCAGACATCATCGCGTAGTAAGATTTCAATCGATTTTTCACGTCCTCCAAAAATGGCAACATTCGCTATACCATCTATATTTTTAATCTGATCCAGTATCTCATTCTGTGTAACTTGTCGAACCCGATCGACACCTCCACTGCCACGAACCTGAAGATTCATGAACGTATTGGTGAGCTGTTCTAAATCGAACTTCATAACCTGAACCAAGAATTCTTTGGGAAGATCTTTTTTTGCCTGCTCAACCTTTTCTGCTAGTTTCAGATAAGCGTATTTTGTATTGGTTCCTTGTTCGAAAGAGATTTGAATGTTACCACTTTGCTGCCCGGCAGTTGATGCGATTTTCTCAACACCTTCAAGACTTCCCACGACACCTTCAAGCGGTATTATGGCTTGACTTTCCATATAGCGAGGATCGACTTCCTGTTGTGCACGAACCTGTATAAAGAGCATCGGTAGCTGTGCATTGGGTATTAATTCAACCGGAAGTTGCTTGTAGGAGAAGAACCCCAACATGCTAAGGCCGGTGAAGAGCATTGCGATTAAAACCTTTCGTTTTATAATGAAATTCATTTCTGTTCAGATTTTAGTATCAGGCTTTGATTAGCTTCTATTGGTTCTATTCTGCGTTTACTGATTTTGAAAAATAGCTTTGCATTCTATCGAACACATAGTAAACACATGGAATAACCACCAGAGTCAGTAATGTTGAGGTAATCAAACCAGCAATAACGGCTATGGCCATTGGAGCTCGTAAGGCTGCACTCTCACCAAAGCCAATGGTAAGTGGTAGTAAGGCCAAAATAGTTGTGATACTTGTCATGATTATAGGTCGAATCCTATTCTCACCCGCCATGACTATTGAATTGATTAAGGACTCTCCTTGTTGCTTAAACTGATTAATGGCATCAACCAGAATGATAGAGTCGTTGACGGCTATTCCTCCAAGCATAATAATACCAATATAGGCCATAATATTCATGGGAATACCCAAAAGGAAGAAGGCCCAAACAGCACCTACTCCAGCCAATGGAATGGTTAATAAAATGGTGAAAGGATGGATTAATGATTCGAACTGCGATGCCATAACCATATAGACCAAAATAATAGAAAGCATCAGAGCAAAACTCAAATTTGAGAGAGCTTCTTGTCGTTTTTGTTCTTCACCAATAAGGCTCACCTGATAGCCTTGTGGCAACTCTATTCCTTCGAGTTTGTTATTTATTTTATCAATAACCTGATCGAAAGCTTCGGCTCCTTGAATATCGGCACTAATCTTTCCTATACGAGTTTGATTTCGTCTTAGCATTTGCTTAGGCGATGAGGATTTTTCGATATGAGCCAGCTCGTAAAGAGGAATCTCAGCATCACCACTTTTGATACGAATGGTATTTAATTCAGATAGGCTATGCTCTGGTAGTTGAATATTAATATCACTCATCTCGCCACCTTTTTCGAATTTACCAGCGTTTTTACCCATTAGGATATCCTGAAGCTGATTGGTAATGGCCTGGGTACTTAAATTGAAAATTCCAGCTTTATAACGATCTATCACAACATCCACTTCAGGCGCTCCTTCTTCGATATTGGTTTTGATATTCGTTAAATCGGGTACCTGACTTAAACGATCCTTAACCTCATTTGAAAGTCGTTCTAGGATTTCCATATCTTTTCCTTTTACCTCAACTTCAATTGGCGCATTCTCGGTTCCAATGGTCGATTGCAGAGCTGTTTCGTCACGAACAATGGTAATTTCAGCATTAGGAATTCCGGCAATTAATGTGGCGACATGATTAAGGATACTTTCTGATTGAGCTAGATATTCACTTTTAAGTCGGATTTTAATGTTGGCTGTATTCTCATTCTGAAATACCGTTTTGTCTGTTGATGAGCTGCTACCCGGACCTATTTGGCTGTAGATTGTCTCGAACTGATCTCCCATAGACTGATTAAGCATAGATTCTATAGCGATAACGGTTTGGCTGGTTCTTTCAAGCTGTGTGCCTTCTTTTAATTCGATATTGAGACTGAACTCGCCAATACCACCTTTAGGTAGATATTCATTGCCAACATAAGGTAGGATGAGGCCTGTAATGACTAACAGGATAGTCGCTCCACCAATAACCATAACTCGTTTATTGAGTAATTTTCTTAGCAGGACGCCATACCAGCCAATTTTAACTGATTTGAATTTGATGTTTTTCCCTTTTCCTTTGTAAGCAAAATGGAATAGCATCGGAATCATTAGGATTGCTACAAAAAGAGAGGCGATAAGCGAAAATGCGACCGTCCATGCTTGATCTTTAAACAAGGCTCCCGATGCTCCATGCATATACACAATCGGAAGAAAAACGACTATGGTTGTTAGTGTTGAAGCCACAATGGCTCCACCAACTTCCGATGTTCCTTCAATGGCAGCGTCCTTAACAGATAGGCCTAATTCCATTTTTCGGAATATATTTTCAATAACGACAATAGCATTATCAACCAACATTCCTGCTCCAAGAGCCAAGCCTCCCAAAGTCATGATGTTTAGACTGAGTCCGTTGAAATACATGAGGTTGAAAGTGGCAATGATAGAAACGGGGATTGCAAAACTTACGATGGCCGTTACTTTTACTCTACGTAAGAAAACGAAGAGAACCAAAATGGCAATCAGTACACCAAGTAAAGCAGTTTCTTCGACTTCGTCTATCGCTTTTTGAATAAACTGACCCTGATTTTGAACCGTGATAAACTGATAACCCGGTAAGGCTTTCTTGATGGATACCATCGTCTTTTCAAAATCTTCTACTGCCTGAACCGTATTTGATCCAGTTTCCTTATAAATGGATAAACCGATACATCGGACACCATTAATTCGAACAATATTCTGAGCTTTTTTAGCGACAAAACTAACTTTTGCGACATCCTTTAGAAGGATGGGTACTTTTCCTTTTATCAGAGCTTGTTTTTCCGTATTTGATGGAGGTGAATCTGTTTTGGTTCCTACAATTACGTTTTCAATTTCATTGATGTTTCGGATTAAACCAGCCCCTTTTATTATATACTTGGTTCCCATTTCCACAATGCTTCCACCCGAAAGATTTTGGTTGAGACTTTGTATTTTTTGTACAATCTGATCGATCGTTATATTGTGAGCATCGAGTAGGTATTGATTGGTTTCTATGCGAACTTCCTTCTCTTGCGCACCTGTTAATTCAACCTCTGCAATTCCTTCCAAACGAATCAGCTCGTTGCGAATATAATTTTCACCCACTTTACGCAATTCATTCATATCCTGTATTTCAGGATGCAGCATGCCAACTATGAGAATTGGAGATGCATTGGGATCGTGCTGAGTGATCGTGAATTCATCAATATCGCTATTCTGGCTATATGAAGAAAGTGTTTTTTGTAAATCCAGGAAAGCTTCGTCCATATCACTTCCCCATGTGTACTCTACTGTAAGTCTTGCCGATCCGACCATACAAACGGATGAAACCTGACTTACACCTTTCTGGCGAATAGACTGTGCTTCGATACCCTCAATGAATTGTTTTTCGATCTCTTCGGGTGGACGTTCACCTGCCTTTATTTCCACAAATATGCGTGGTGCATTCATCTCTGGAAACAGATCAACGTTTAACTTGCCAAGCGAGACGTATCCCAAGAGCAATATTGCCATAACAATCATGGATACCGTCACTGGATAGTTGACCGAAAATTGAGTTATTTTCTTCATTTTGTATGCCTTTATAATAGTTTGTTATGCTATTTTGAATTGAGAAGGTTCTGATTTCAAAATAACAAGCCTATTTCACAATTTTAATCTTCGATCTGTTTCTTAAGGTCTCAAAGCCTTTTACAACCAAACGATCCTTTTCTTCCAAACCAGAAACGATCTGTACCTCTTTAGGATTCTCTAGCCCAAACTGAACAACTCTTTCCTCAGCTAAACCTTTGTTTACCACA
>NZ_JBFFKR010000148.1:0-8412 GCF_041555295.1 Ancylomarina sp.
AGTCAATTCAGTATTTCTCATCATAGAATCTCTCTTTATACTGTACTTTTTGTGATTCAAATCCAAAGTCAATCCATTTAGATTATCGAAATCGGTCACAGTAATTCTCTCATAATTGAGATTATGACCATTCAAATTTCGAACAAAACCATTCGAATTAATGATTTCGGAATCTTCAGCTAAAGCATTGGCAATTTGAGAACGGAATCCCGCCTTCTGAAAGCGATGTTTAAAGTTGAATGAGCAATAATTAATTCCGATTTCAAGATGGGAATCACTGGCATATTTAATCAACTCCAAAGCCATTATTTCCGATTCCAAAACAAGAGGTCGTTCATCGGCAACATAAGTATAGTCCCTTTTTAAAAGTTTAGGCGCATTATATTTCGTCAGTCTAAGCTGATGCAAGTTCAGGTTGCTCACACCCGCCTTTATCATTTGGGGCAAGAGTAGTTTCATTCTTTCCAATTCCTCGGGAATAGCAGGAATTTCAATCGTCACATTTTCGATAATCCCCTTAGCCATTCTTACTTTATCGAGACTAAAATCTGTTGCACCTATGTCGAATCTTATTTCGTTTAAACCCAACGAAGCCAATTTCTTTAACTTCAGCTCATCAACCAATATCCCATTGGTATAAAGCCAAACATACAAATCAGGCGAACACTTCTTCCTTAGCTTTTTCAGAAACTCAACGACTCTATCGTAAACCAAGAAAGGCTCTCCCCCGCTAAAACCAACACCTTTAAACTTAAAATGGTTGACATATTCGGCATAAGCAGAAGACGATTCGAAACTTAAACCCTGAGTTGAAGGCAAATCGTCGTGAGTTTGCGATGTGGGACAATAAAAGCAATTCGCATTACATTTGCCTGTTATAAACAAACAGCTCCAATAGCCTGCCCCACATAACTTACAGCCCTTCGAAATTTGTTTGTAAAAGGGTTTGGTATCCTTAAATAGTAAACTGTCTTTTGTGAATTCCAACAAGTCAGATCTTCGGCTTATCAGCTGTTCATCCCTGTAAGCATTAAACCATTTAATTTGAGGGAATTCTATAAAATCGAGACAGTTCTTATTAACAAGGTCGTTGTCATAAATATCTGAAGCTTCCATTAATACAATAATTTAAGTGAAATTAATATTACATAATGTGATAACACACAACAATCAAATAGTTCATCAAAAGAACATTGATTTCAAGAGGGAAATTCCACTAACACCTGCGAATTGTCGTAAATTGTTATCTATTAATTACAACCGATTCACAGAATGAAAAATCTATAGAAAGGTTTTTAAATTACAGTTCGGAAAAAATATACAAAAACATCAAACGGCTATCCAGGTTTAGATAGCCTTTAGAAAGGATATATGTTATTGATTTTGTAGACATGATAGTAACAAATGTACGCTTAATTTTAAAATGGAATCATAAAACAAATTAAATTTTACGTTTAATTAGCACATTAATATCAACGCAGACAGGTTAGTTTTCAAACTACACAATACTAGACGGTTACAAAATGAACAATGCACCGGTTTTATTGTCTCTAGTAGACTATGGTCATCATAGCGTTGTCAGTCTTAATAGAATTGCACATGATAAAATCATAGCACAATATCTTAAAATCAGATTACGCTTATTTTTGCTATTACCAGTGGCTAACATCATGCAATTATGACATGATATTCCTCACCTCTTCTTTTAATGCAATATTTTACAGCCGTTTTGAGTAAAAAACAAAATGAAAGCGTAATCTTTGCAGAATAATTACCGTAGCAAAATCAATTGCTGCAAAACAATAATTTGAGCCAACCACCCTAGTTTCTTTTATAATCCAAACATAAGGACAGGGTGTTCTTAAATATATATGATGGAAGAGAATCAGCAAAAGACTAAAAAGATATCGACTAAATATCAACCTAAAGGACTTACCATACTTTTCGAAGATCAGGATATCATTGTCGTCAACAAGATTAGTGGTCTTTTAACCATGGCAAGCGATAGAGAAAGAGAAAAAACAGCCTATTTCTTGCTGAGCAATTACGTCAAAAAAGGAAGTCCGAGATCAAAGAATCGGGTTTTCATTGTTCATCGATTAGATAAAGACACATCGGGCGTCTTGGTTTTTGCTAAAACTGAAAAGGCAAAATTCTTCCTTCAGGACGAATGGCAAAGCTTCAGTAAGAAATATGTGGCAGTATTGGAAGGTAAAATGCGTGAGAAAGAAGGGATCATTACGTCCTATTTGGCAGAGAATAGTATTCATCGCGTTTTCTCTGTTCGAAATGCAGACAAAGGCAAGTTTGCCAAAACAGGTTATAAGGTCATTAAGGAATCTGAACGATTTAGTTTAGTGCACATCCATTTGTTTACGGGTAGAAAAAACCAAATTCGTGTGCATTTTTATGACCAAGGCTGCCCTGTGGCTGGTGATAAGGTTTATGGTGAAAAAAGTGTAGGAATTAAACGTTTGGCTCTGCATGCAGCCACATTAACCATCAGGCATCCCCACACAAATAAAGAAATGACTTTTGAAACGAACACGCCTTCCTATTTCAAACAACTCATTAAATATTAAAAATTCAAAACAAATCGTTTGTTAACTCATTAAACCCAAGCCATACGAGTGACTTGGGTTTTCTTTTCTTTATCTGTCAAATCAAGCTCAAATCGATAAAAAGCAGCAGCTCACCGAATAAAACAGATTCATTCAGGCTAAAATTGCTTAAAAGCCTTAGATTCAACTATAGTTTCTATTTATCAAACCGAATCACCTCTTTGTTTTTTATTCTTGGTATTTATATTGCCCTATTTTTTTAGTCTTCCTTTTACTTCTCAAGAAAAACAAATCGCATGCTGATAAGGTTCCGTCTATTGGGCTGTTGCTTATGGTCGTGAACCAAGGTTTATTCTACTATCTTATTTACAAGATTAAGCTTTGAATATCCTTATATATTTGGGATTATACGCCCTAACCCATGTCTGATTATGTATCTACTTACACTACTGTTAACTTAAGGAAACTCCTTAATGAGTTGAAAAACTATAAGTAGAATCTGATTGCATCTATGCCGCATATTATTTGATGTAATAATGTGTGAATGATGTAGCGCTTTCCTGAAAAAAAGTTGCTAACTTGCTAACAAGTAGACTAATACATTTTAGAAACATTTAAAATAAAAGTAATAAAACTTATTATTTTCAGTCTGCTTCCATTTATTGTATTTACAGTGCAAGAGCAGGAGTTAGCGAATAAATATCTTGTTTGACCACCAGAATGATGTAACTATGTTCTTTAATTGTGTAACACTTTCCGGCAATAATGCCCACCCTTTTTATTGTGAAATAAATTCACATTCGACCCTGCATAACAGGGATAATGAAAATTTTAAAAAAAACAACTATGAAAACTTTCACAAAAAACAAGCTGTTGATTGTAAGCATACTTGTAAGTATGTTTTACACTTCTAATCTATTTTCACAGGATGCTAAGTCGATAATATTTAATGATGCAAAAAAAGCATATCAATACGCTATCGACAAACGGGCAGAAATATTATCACCTTCAAATTTTAACAACGGATTAAAATATTATGAAAAAGCTAATTCGGCCTATGAAAGCGGTAACAATCTGGCTGATATCAAAGAATATTTGAAGGAAGCTTTCAATTATTTCCAGAAATCTACAAAGGAAATTGATGTAGTCGAAGTTCTTTTTTCTGAAACTCTGAATGCAAGAGATGATGCCCTTGACGCTGAAGCGGATACATACGAAAAAGAATTGTGGGAGGATGCACAAAATGAATTTAAAGATGCAACCCAAAAGTACGAGCAAGGTAATTCAGACAAGGCAAAAGAAAAGGGTAAAAAGGCATATGATTTATACCGCAAGGCAGAACTTGCTGCTATTAAGTCAAATTTGTTCAATCATGCCAGACAATTAATAGCCAAAGCAGAAGACATGAAAGCCGAAAAATATGCACCCAAAACCCTGGCAAAAGCTAAAAAAAGTCTAAAGGACGGTCAAGCTGCTTTGGAAACAGAACGCTTTGATACGGATAAGCCACGTATGCTTGCAAAAAATGCTGAATACGAAGCTAGCCATGCCATTTACCTTGTAAATTATATTAAGAAGATTGATGATAAAGATAAGGAAATTGAAGATTTAATTTTAAGGGGTGAATCGTATCTTACACAAATTGGTGATGTTACTGGTATCTCGTTTAAATTTGATGAAGGTAGCAGCGTTGTAGCTGAGAAAATATCGGCAAATGTAATCCTCCTGAAAGACAGTATTTTCAAACTTAGCCATAAATTGAATAATTGCGAAACAACCATTTCTAACCAAATAAAGCAAATAGCTGCGATGGGTAGCATGCAAAAAGAACAAATTGCTGATGCCTCAATTAAACAGCAGATGCTAAAAGATCAAATAGCTTATGAAGAAAAGGTTGCTAAGAAATTTGATGAGGTTTTTAACATGTTTGATATGAATGAAGCCAATGTGTTTCGTCAGGGGAATGACATAATTTTACGAATGACCGGTTTCAATTTTGATATAGGAAGCGCCGAAGTGAAACCTGAAAATTATCCCTTACTGGCCAAAGTTCAAAAAGCCATCAACATATTCTCCGAAAGCAAGATTGTGATTCAGGGGCATACAGATTCTCGTGGAGGGGATAGTCTGAATTTAACTTTATCTCAAAAAAGGGCCGATGCTGTAAAAGCATATTTAATGGCAAATATGCCGGATTATAACCAGTCAAATATTGCATCTGTTGGTTATGGTGAAAGCAAACCCATTGAGAACAATGAAACAAAATACGGTAGGTCAAAAAACAGGCGTATAGATGTTGTAATTAAGGTAAAAAGAGTATTAGATACCGCTAACGCAACTAGGACAAACCAGTAAAAAACATACTGAAAAAGTAAAATTCTTTCTTCAGGACGAATGGCAAAGCTTCAGTAAGAAATATGTGGCAGTATTTGAAGGTAAAATGCGTGAAAAAGAAGGGATTATTACATCCTATTTGGCAGAGAATAGTATTCATCGTGTATTCTCTGTTCGAAATGCAGACAAAGGCAAGTTTGCCAAAACAGGTTATAAGGTCATTAAGGAATCTGAACGATTTAGTTTAGTGCACATCTATTTGTTTACGGGTAGAAAAAAACAAATTCGTGTGCATTTTTATGACCAAGGCTGCCCTGTGGCTGGTGATAAGGTTTATGGTGAAAAAAGTGTAGGAATTAAACGTTTGGCTCTGCATGCAGCCACATTAACCATCAGGCATCCTCACACAAAAAAAGAAATGACTTTTGAAACGAACACACCCAGCTACTTTAAGCAATTGATTAAATAAACGTGATAAATCAAAAAAAGAAAGAACCACTAATTTTCACTGATTAACACAAATTAAAATAAAGGTATCTCAAGATATCGTATTCATAAGGAACAAAACCCAAGCCACACGAGTGACTTGGGTTTTGTTATTCTTTCAGTTTCATTTAATTCATACCTGTGTCTATTGATTTCGAAACCTTTAATAACATAACATCCAATACTTTATTAAAACAAGAGCTTTCTTTTATGATCCTTTCAAGCGCATCAATACCTTTATTTTGATCCCTCTGTAAGCATTTTATTAATCAATTCCCACTGCATGCGGCTTACCAACAAGTTGTCCAGATCTCCGTTAATAAGCGTAAGGCAATACGCAGCCTTCGACATTTTCCATACCCGTGTTACTGTGTGCTGATTATGGTTTGCAACATACCTTATCCTGAAATGTTTTTCAAGTGGAATTCCTACATTGTAACAAATTCGCATGGCTCTTTCTATAGCCGCCCCCATCTCCTGCTCAGAGGGGTATACATTTTGAAGAGATTCTGAATTAAAAAGCAACTCCTTCTCAATTATCGCTTCAAAAAAATCATTAATATCTTGGGAAAGATGGCTGTTATAAATTTCTACAATTTCATCCTTTTTCATATTTCTATGATTTTAATGTTGACCCAATTTGTTTAGAAATAATTTTATTTGCTAAAACCACCTTCACTTATAATTTTCTTATTATGAATGTGGTATTCCATATCATAGAATTTTTATTCATTATTCAATTCCAAGTGTTTTTACTTTCAAAATAGTTTTATAAGTTTTGGTTTATTAAATCAGATAGCTGCTGTTTTGTGGCCACACCCGATTGTCTCCAAACCGCCTGACCATCTTTAAATAAAATGAGCGTGGGCACTCCACGCACCTGGTATTTTGCCGCCAGAGCCTGATTGTTATCGACATTAATTTTTATGATGCGTGCTTTTCCCTTAATTGTGGCAGCGAGCTCTTTCAGTATAGGAGCCTGACTTTTGCAAGGCCCACACCAATCGGCATAAAAATCCACAAGTGTCGGCTGGCTGTTATTAATTATATTTTGGAAATTCTCTTTCATCGTTTTATCATTTGAATATCCCTTTTAATTGTTCAATATTTTTGCATGCTATACACTTTGTTACTAAAAGCTATCACTTAATTGTTTTACCAGCTCTTTTTGTCTTGCATTTAATTTTTCGGGTAATTTCACAAGAAGTTTCACATATAAATCTCCATGTATATTTTTGCCATAAACAGGCATCCCTCTTCCTTTGAGTCGTAATTGCTTTCCGTTTTGTGTGCCCTCTTTGACGCTTATATTCACTTTTCCCGAAAGGGTTTGAACTTCCTGTTTACCCCCCAAAAGTGCTATAAAAAGGTCAATCGGAACTTCCATATATAAATCGTTGCCTTTGCGCTCGTAAATACTATTGGTCTGAACCTTTATGGTAAGGTAGAGGTTTCCGTCTTGCCCTCCTTTTCCTTTTTCGCCTTTACCTTTTACACGTAGCTTTAATCCATCATAAGCACCGGGCTTTATTTTAACTTTTAATTTTCCTGTTCCTGTATCCAAAATCCGTTCGGTACCTGAAAAAGCTTCCTGAAGCGAAATTGATATTTCACCAGATAAATCACTACCCGGAATATTGACATTAACACCGCCAAAACCATGTGAGCCTGTAAATCCGCCGGTTCTTCCTGAGCCGCTTCCAAAGAACGATTCAAAAAAGTCGGAAAAACCAGAGCCACCACCAAAAAATCCTGAAGGGTCTCCTTCAAAAGTATAGTACTGATTACCCCGGTGTTGATGCTTCCTACCTGCACTTGGATTATAACCAGCTTGTTGATATTGTTTCCAGTTTGAACCTAATTCGTCATACAATTTGCGTTTCTCCGGGTCACTCAATACCTCCTTAGCCTCACCAAGCTCTTTAAACTTTTCCTCTGCCGCCTTGTCCCCCTTGTTTTTGTCAGGATGATACTTTATTGCAAGCTTACGGTAAGCCTTTTTAATCTCTTCCTGAGAGGCTTTTTTATTTACTCCAAGTATTTTGTAGTAATCTTTGTATTCCATAATTTCTGACGCAATTACCTGATTTTTAAACAGCAATTATCAATTCCTTTTTCTCCCTGCATTGCGAACAATTTTAATAATGCCAAGTAATTATTTCTTTTTGTTAGGCTCTAATAAATTTACAAAATCAAATGTTGCTAAAAAAAGGGACTGCATTTTTTAAAACAGTCCCTTTTAACAAATAAGCTATTTTTCAAAATCCACTTATAACATTAAGAGACTATTCTGTTTTTAAATGCTTCGAGTTTGTTTTTTAGTGAATCGAACAAACCTTGTGAATCTTTATCGGCCTTAACCGATTTTTTAAGCTCTTTAATAGATTTATACAATTCAGCATATTCCTTATCGCGTTTTCCATAACCTAATTCTTCGGCCATTAAGATTTGATATTCCGCATTTTCGAGCAATTGTGTCACTTCTTTCTTTTTATCCTCTGATGAAGCGTCATCGCTTTTGGCCTGGTTGATTATTGCCTGAGCTCTAAGTATTGGCAATGGAATCCGTTGTTCGCTTATCAAAAAAGTGTTAATGGCAATATGTAAAATGACTTTAGCCTCTTGTAAATTGTCCTTTTCCAGTTCTGCGGCTGCCCGTTTTAATGCGGCCGGAAATGTTGCCAAAGGTATTTCAACAGTTGAAATTTGTATTTCACTCGCAAGGTTTGATATTTCATCGCGAACCGATTGAAATCTGTCGTCTGCAATGGCTTTTTTCGCTGCTTTTTTAATGCTTATAATGGTTTCCAAATCTGTTGACAGGTCAACTGTTTTAATAAATGCATCTACTGGTACAAAAGCAAGATCGGGGTCTCTTGCCAACAATACTTCTAATTTTCCGACAGCTTTTTCTAATGCAGCAATAGCTTTTCTCTTATCGCTAAGTTCGATAGCGGACAATGCTTCATTTACACTTTCATAAGAAGAAACTGCTTCTTCAACTAATTCAGATTTTTCTGACTCAATTGAA
>NZ_JBFFKR010000149.1:0-8403 GCF_041555295.1 Ancylomarina sp.
ACAATGTCAAAATAATCTAAAAGACCTGCTGGAAAGAATAAGGATAATATGGACTTGTGCATAAGAGAAAAATATATTCAATTTTATGCAAGTAAAGATATGATGAATTTAAAGCAGACCCAACTTTTGTCACTGACCCCTAAAATATCGCTAGGCTCATATCCGCCTACGGCGGACAAGCTCGAGTCTGATCCCCGCTACTTAGAGAAGCTCTTAACGAAAGTTAGGAGCTTTTTTTATGCCCTGAATTCTACAAATAAATTTCAATTAAAATATCGCTAGGCTCATATCCGCCTTAAGCGGTTAAGTTCCGGTTTAACTCCTAAAGCTTGGAAATCCTTTTTGGATACATTTATTTTTTCCTTTAACTTGAGCAAAGCGAGTTACTGACAACAAGTAGTTGTTTAAATATTCATCATAAATATTATCCCCATGAAAAAATTTATTCTACTTCTTTTTTTACTGATTCCTTTTTTAGGAAAGTCTCAGGACATTGAGCAGTTTCTTTTAGCCGGAACCGAAGATGCTTCAAAGCTGACCGAAAACTATGTAAATCCAGTAGCCAAAGGTTTTATGTATGGACTGAATAGCGGCTGGTACACAACTGCCAGAACGCATAAGAAGTTTGGTTTCGACATTACCTTCGTTGCAAATCTTGCCCAAGTTCCAAGTAAAGACGAAGCCTTTAGTTTTGTAGCTTCTGATTACAATAATATCAGCCTAGCAAGTGGTAGTCCCAAAATCCAGACTTTTATGGGAGGGGAGAATAATACGACTCTAAATGCAAAAATTGCAACAGATGGTGGCGATTTTAAGTTGACCGATTTCACTATGCCCGATGGTATTGGCGATGATTTACCAATGAATGCTGTTCCTTCTGTAACGCTTCAGGTAGGCATCGGAATTCCAGTAATCGACGCAGATCTAAAAATAAGATACCTACCTAAGATTGCCACTTCAGATCTGGAAACTGGCATGTTTGGTATAGGTATTCAGAAAAGCTTTTCAAAACTGTTGAAAATTGACAAAACGCCTTTTGATGTTTCTGCCTTAGTTGCTTATACTAGACTAACAGCAGAATATGATATTGAAGCAGAGTCAGGTTTGGATGGCTCAGGACAATTGATGGAATTCTCTACAAATGCTTATACCATTCAAGCTATTGCATCAGTTAATCTTAAGTTGATTGAATTTTACGGAGCAGTTGGTTTTAATACAGCAAAGATGGATGTAGATATTAAAGGAACTTACGATTTGGAATATACTTTGGAAGGAACAGGAATGACCGTTACCGAGACGATTACAGATCCTGTATCTGTTGAATTTGATGCAAGCGGTGTAAGAGCAACATTAGGAACTCGTTTAAATCTCGGCTTCTTTAAAATCTTTGCCGATTATACCATGCAGGAATACAACACAATAACTGGAGGTATAGCTTTTAGTTTCAGATAAATTCCAATTGAAAACCTAAATAAAGAGAGTGCCTCCCAAAGGTCATTCTCTTTTTTATTCTCCTATTTCTCATCTTAAAACAAGATTGAAAATAGAAAGTCTCAATATTAAATATGGCTAGAGATAAAAAGCAAAAAGCAGCTACGACAATGTCGTAACTGCTTGATACTGGGGGGGGCCACCTGCCCCGAAGTATCGGGGTGAACCGTGGCCTTATACGTTTTTCAATAACCAATCTACCTTTTCACAACTAGAAACTAGGGAGGCAGTGTATTTTTTACTTTTCATCTTTTTTATAAATGCTTCAATTCTTCTTGCTTGATTAATAGATCCACAATTAATAGAACATACAAGTTCCCAATCATTTGTTTTCGCAGTAAATTTTTTATTTCCGTAGTGCCTTTGAAGGTGTAATTCTAACCTTTCCAAAGGCTTCAGTTCTGTAGAACCGTAGTAGAATCGATCTAAGATCTTACTATATAAAATATAACAGTATGCCATAAATAATAATTTATAGATCTAAATATACTGTATTTTGCAGGGAGAATTGTTTGTAAATAAAAAAAAGCAGCTACGACAATGTCGTAACTGCTTGATATTGGGGGTGGGCCCACCTGGGCTTGAACCAGGGACCCCCTGATTATGAGTCAGGTGCTCTAACCAGCTGAGCTATAGGCCCGTCGAAAACAAGACGGTAAAAGTATTTTATTACCTTTGTTTTGCGACTGCAATGTTACATATTTGCATTGAATAATTCAAAAATATTAAGGAAAAAATATGCCTAATTTTTCATCAATCCCAAATATAGTCTTCGATCTAGGTGGAGTCCTACTAAATATTAAGCCTGAAAATTCTGTTAATCAGTTTAAAGCGATAGGTTTAAACGATACAGATCGAATACAACATGAATATCGAGAAAATGGTTTATTCGATCGTTTAGAGAAAGGCGAGTTAAGTCCTGGGGACTTCCGAAACGAGATTCGTCAATATATTGACGCAGAAGTTAGCGACCAACAGATTGATCAAGCTTGGAATGCCATGCTGCTTGATTTCCCTTACGAGAGGCTTCTCTTATTGCAGGAGCTTAAAAAAACACATAAGATTTTCTTACTAAGTAATACCAATAGCATCCACTGGGAATACTATACCAAACTGATAAGAGAAAGCCATGGTGTTGAATTGTCCGATTGTTTTGAGAAAGACTATTATTCTCACAATATGGGTTTACGCAAACCTGACACAAGCATTTATAACGAACTTTTAAGAGCCGAAAACCTGAAAGCCGAAGAAACCCTATTTATCGACGACATGTACTCTAATGTGGAGGCTGCTCGTGCCGTAGGTATGATTGCTCACCATCTCGATCTTGAAAATGGAGAAAGTATTCTGGACTTATTTGCTAAGAATTAGATTGAACTTATTCTTTGATAAATTCTCCGATGGTATTATCGTAATTCACGTAGTATTTACCAGGAATTAAGTCATCGAAACGCACTTCTTTTCCAAAGCCGTTGTAAATAAGATTGCCAAACAAATCAAAGATCTCAAATTGAGTCGGAGCTGAAAAAACCAGCTTCGATGTCACTTTTTTATTCACCAGGGAGACTGGTTTAATTCTTGATTTGTATTGAATCGTATCCGAATAGTTGTCCTTTTCGGTATAATCAACCTGATGAATTCGAAACATATTCTCACCAGAATGAATCGGAACTTTTATCCTATAATCATTAACACCATATGTTCCAACGCCTCTCAATTTCCCTACAGTAAGCCATTTATTCCAACGGTATTGCTGAATACTAAAAGGAAGAGATCCTATCTCATTTGAACACTTCCAATTCAGGAATTGATCTTTATCGATAGAAGCCTTTTTCATTTCGAAAGAACTCACTGCCTGTATAGCCTCCATATTAATGATTGATGGCATTATTGAATCTTTATATCGTATACAAAAGCGTAAATCTTCACCAAGTTTAAAACCCATATGTGCCAAGTCAATTTCGAAGGCACTCGACTCCATCTTTTCAGTATACCCCTTATCGTTGATAGAAATGGATTCAATGGTAAAACGATTCTCATTTTTTGCAAAAGGATTCATAACATAGACATTCGCCCCCGTAAAAACCCCTTTAATATTGAGCTCTTGAGATGAAGCTATACTTGATGTAAATAGAAAAAAAACAACTAATAGTCTGAAGTTCATATTCTTTAGTCCTTTATTTTTACAGTATGGGTACAATTGTCAAAATGCATGTTTAAAATACGCTCTTTAAACTTAAAAAATCAATTGAAGATAAGAAAATTAGATCTATGAATAGCCTATTCAAAATGCTTATTTTACATATTGCTATTTAACATCCACCCAATCACCATTTTCTTTGATGATCTTAATCAATTCGTCGATGGCATCCTCACTCAAAATATTCTTCTTAACCAAATCCTGAGATTTGTATAGTGATACTCTTCCAGCGCCGGCGCCTACATAGCCATAGTCCACATCTCCCATCTCTCCCGGACCATTCACGATGCAACCCATAACACCAATTTTAAGGTGAGATAAATGTGCAAACTTCTTCTTGACTTCACTAACCACATCCTGAAGCTTAAATAAGGTACGACCGCATCCCGGGCACGAGATAAACTCTGTTTTAGATGTGCGAACACGAGACGCCTGCAAAATGCCGAAAGCAGCAGCATTCACATCCTCTTTACTTATGCTTCCAGCGTTATTCAAACAAATACCGTTCCCTAATCCATCAATAAATAAGGATCCTAGATCACAAGCAGATTTCAGCTGTAGATCTTCCAACTCATTTTCGTTGAATAATCGATGGAAAACCACTGGTGTCTTACAATTGAACTGAATCAGCTTGAAAACAAAAGCACGTTGCTCTGCAAAAGCATTTTGATGCTTCGATTGGCAAATGACCACGGCTTTAGGATTGCCCTTTAGTCTATTAATAAATTCTCCGCTTAGGTCCGAGTAATCACAAGCGATAAAATGAATGTCAGTAGCAAATGAGCTTAAATTATCGTGCATGAACACCTCGGGAGTAAACAAAGGCAAAACCTTATCTGAATACTGGAAAGCATCTTCCCAGTATACTGAATCGACAATCAATCCCAGCTCTTTAGGAAAATCTATAATTGAAGGATCAAAGCCATTTGTATATATATAATCAGCTGCCAAATCACCTTTCTCCCACTCCAAACTTTCCGGATTCACCTTATAGCCTACCTGTTCCGGGAAATCGCTACTAAAATGCCTTTCTAAGCTGAAGTCTGAAAGAACAATAGCTTGTTTTCGGCCTCCAATATTAGCCACTTCCTGAGTTGATCGTTTATAAAAATCGCAAAGGTTGATACCGCTATACACAGGCGATTGAATTGGCGCATGATTCTCCTTCTTGAGAATATAATCCACCATTTTCTGGCCAACTGGCGATTCAATCTCAGGGTCTTCAGTCAGTGAAATCCGGATGGTATCACCTAAGCCATCATTCAAAAGAGCACCTGTCCCAACAGCCGATTTAATTCTCCCAT
Organism: Ancylomarina sp.; assembly: GCF_041555295.1. Lineage (NCBI taxonomy): Bacteria > Pseudomonadati > Bacteroidota > Bacteroidia > Marinilabiliales > Marinifilaceae > Ancylomarina > Ancylomarina sp. The sequence continues at coordinate 4,996 of NZ_JBFFKR010000149.1, forward strand.
CCTCACCTTCGCCAGCCTCAGTTACGCCCAAGTGCAAAGGAAAATAGAGTTCTTCCTTATTCATTTCAATCACCAGCAAACGTACGGTTTTCACCATCATCACTGTGTTGCTCGATTTAATGGAAATCGCAACATCATTAAACCTCTCCTCTTTACAAATACGAAGAAACTCAAGAGTCGCCTCAACCATCCCGCGCGGTGTATCACCATAACGGCTCATAATTCGATCGGACAATGATCCGTGATTGGTTCCAATGCGAATAGCCGTCTGGTGCTCTTTACAAATATTAATCAGAGGAATAAACTTGGTGTTAATCTTCTTTAAACCTTCCTGATACATTTCTTCAGAGTATTCCGAACCCTTCAAATCAGCTTTTTTGTCAACAAAGTTACCCGGGTTTACACGAATCTTATCCACATACTGTGCTGCTATAGTTGCCGCCTCAGGGTTAAAATGAATATCGGCAACCAAGGGCGTTTCATAGCCTTTCTCCAACAAACTTGCTTTGATATATTTAAGATTCTCAGCTTCTTTTGTTCCCTGTGTAGTCAATCTCACATACTCCGCTCCCGACTCTATCATTCTAATGGCTTGCTCAACACTTGCCTGCACATCATTGGTATCGGTATTGGTCATCGACTGCACACGGATAGGATATTGAGACCCCAGCGGCGTTTTTCCAATTTTGGTTTCGGAAGATAAACGTCGCGAATAGTTAAATAGATCTTTACAGAATGTATTGAGTTTCGAAATTGTCATGAACTTTATATTATAAACAGCTCTTTCTGATATCCCAGGCGATAAAATCTATCTAAATGGGTATAAAGCTGTAGGCTATTTGATATTGATAAATCTTAGTCTGATTCTATTTGATGTACAAATGTAAGCTATAAATTCTTAAATTTGAATTTCGAATGCCTTACAGGGCTTGTTCATAATAAAAAAATAACAAAGCACCCCTCTGTCCTTCAGACATCTCCCCTAAAAAGGGAGAAATAGTAACTATATTAGAATAATCTTTCCCTCTTAGGGAACCGAAACGAAGTGGAGATCGTGAATACTTTTATAATCATCTATGAACAAAGTGTCGACAGACGAAAGGGTGTGTTTAAATAGAGAATAAGAAAGCGTATTTAAAATATGCCCTCTTGAGTGAAATTTGCGAGAAATAAGGAGATAAAAATCATGTCAATACAAGTTAAAGAAGTCAGTAAATTTTATGGCAAACAGAAAGCTTTAGATGCTTTAAGTTTTGAAATTTCAGATACTGAGGTCGTTGGCTTCCTTGGACCCAATGGAGCTGGTAAATCGACCATGATGAAGATTATTACGGGCTTTCTGCCTCAAAGCTCTGGCGATGTTTTTGTAAATGGCTTGAATGTGATGGAGCATTCTTTGGAAATTCGAAAGCAAATTGGTTATCTGCCTGAGCACAATCCCCTTTACCTGGACCTGTATGTGAAAGAATATCTGGAATATGTGGCAGGCATCTACAAGGTGGGTAAAAATAAGAAGAAAAGGGTTGACGAAATGATTGAGCTTACAGGCTTAGGCTTGGAGCAAAAGAAAAAAATAGGCGCCCTATCAAAAGGTTACCGACAAAGAGTTGGACTTGCACAGGCTCTCATTCACGATCCTAAAGTCTTGATTCTGGATGAACCTACTACGGGACTCGATCCCAACCAGCTGATTGAGATACGTCAGCTGATTAAGAATATCGGGAAAGAAAAAACCGTGATGTTTTCCACTCATATCATGCAGGAAGTTGAAGCTATATGTGAGCGTGTGCTGATAATAAACAAAGGTCAATTAGTTGCCGATCAGGCTTCGAATAATATTCACAGCATTAAAGAATCACATGTTCTGGACTTGCAGTTTACGACAGATATTCCCAAGCACTTATTGCTAAATATCACTGGCGTTGAGCGAGTAGCCCAAGGTCCCGATCATTGCTATTATATATCGGCAAAGTCCGATATACGCGCACAAGTGTTTCAAATGGCGGTTGACAATCAACTCATTATTCTTGAAATGAAATCTCAAGAAAGAAGTCTGGAGGCTCTCTTTCAGGAACTTACAAAGCAATAAAGAGCTTTAAGTCCTAAATGCATAATCAACCTTGTTTGTTTCCGAAACTTTGCTTTCCTTTGCATCGAATTAAGTGGAAAGATTTGGCTGATTGCGACCACAGAAAAAAATGCTAAATGGTAATACTTACCCTATTACATTTTCTGTACATAGTACAACCAATGCTTTCCCGTATATTTTATTTATGAAAAGTACTTAATAAACGACTTAAGTGCCTAAAGTGAATCCGTATATCGAACACTTTAAGTATTTTAAACTTAAGACACTCTAAAGTACTCTAAACATTAAAATTTTATGGGATATTTATTTACTTCTGAATCTGTTTCAGAGGGACATCCTGATAAAGTTGCTGATCAAATTTCAGATGCTTTATTGGACAAATTTTTAGCTTTCGATCCAAACTCGAAAGTAGCTTGCGAAACTATGGTAACAACAGGACAAGTTATCTTAGCAGGCGAAGTAAAAACAAAAACTTATATCGATGCTCAGGAAGTTGCTCGTAGTGTGATAAACCGAATTGGTTACACCAAAAGCGAGTACAAGTTTGATGGTACATCTTGTGGTGTGCTAACGGCTATTCACGAGCAATCAGACGATATCAACCGTGGTGTAGATCGTGAAGATCCAATGAGCCAGGGAGCAGGTGACCAAGGCATGATGTTTGGTTACGCTTGTAAAGAGACTGACGACTATATGCCTTTATCTCTTGAGCTATCGCACCGTTTGTTGATGGAATTGGCTGAGATTCGTCGTGAGGGGAAAGATATGACCTACTTGCGTCCCGATTCAAAATCACAGGTGACTATTCAGTATGCTGACGATGATACCATCGAAAGAGTACATACCATTGTGGTTTCTACTCAGCACGACGATTTTGGTCCTGATGATGAGAGCATGTTGGCTAAAATTAAGGACGATGTTCGTACCATCTTAATCCCTCGTGTGATTAAAATGTTACCAGCACGTGTTCAGGCTTTCTTCGATGCTGATTTTATTCTACATGTGAACCCAACGGGTAAATTCGTAATTGGTGGTCCTCATGGTGATACAGGTCTTACAGGTCGTAAGATTATTGTTGATACTTACGGTGGAAAAGGTGCTCACGGTGGTGGTGCATTCTCAGGTAAAGATCCTTCTAAAGTAGACCGTTCTGCAGCTTATGCAGCTCGTCATATTGCGAAGAACCTTGTTGCTGCTGGTGTTGCTGACGAAATGTTAGTACAACTTTCGTATGCTATTGGTGTGGCTGAGCCTGTTGGTATCTATGTAGGCACTTATGGCAAGTGTAATGTTGATATGAGCAAAGGTGAAATTGCTGA
>NZ_JBFFKR010000150.1:0-8376 GCF_041555295.1 Ancylomarina sp.
CGTTATTACTGCTTCGTTTATTTTTAATATTTAATTAAAAATAGGTCTTTTTTTTAAGTCTACTTATACGCTTCGAAGTTTAGTTTTGAAAATATCCTGGAGAGGGAACTCCAGGATAAATCAATGACTTCGTAGGTTAATTTTATTTCCCTTTTCTTTTTAATTTTTTAATTGCAGCTTCAATCGATTGATCGGGTTCAATGGTGTTAGATGCTCCCCAAAAGTTTTCGTCACTAAAGTTTCCAATTTCATCTGCCATTACCTGATTTGATTTAAATCGCTCTTTCGCTTTGAATCTTGAGGCTTCACCTTCAGTCCTATCGGTAATAGCCATTTCAGTCATTACTGAAAATTTAGAGTTGAATAATTTACGCTTCCAATTGCATTTGAATTTTATTTCTCCACGAGCATAAGTGAAATACCATTTGCCACCTTTTTCTTGATAGTTGACAATGTAGTCGGCTGATAGCGGTGTTACTTTGACGCCAGACGGCTTTTTACGAATAAACATTCTTCTAACTTCGGATTCATTTTCCATATTTAAGCTAAACTTTGCACTACTCAATGCCAAATTGTTTGCATCAATATAAAACAGTCCGTAGTATAATGGAAGATTGATACCTTCTTTTTGCTTAAATTCAATCACGTAGTGAATCTTGTCATTAAGCTTGGTGATATTTTTAAAGGTATAGTCGTAGTTTTCAATAAAATCACCTGAAAGTAAGTTGTATGGGTTTTTAATAACGTCAAGCAAAAGTGTTGTGTTAGGGCCTCCTTGTAATTTAAATAGAAGGGTATCCATTTTTTTGACATCCTGACTTTTACGTCCTTTGTAAATTTGAACCTGATCGTCACGCATTTGTTTATAACCAGTCTTGTTGATGTTGACAATTGCTTCAGAAAGGGCAACATAGGTTCTGTTTTTCTTAATGGTTTCGCGATAGAAACCTTTCATCATGTTGGGATCAAGTGAGTAGTTTTCGGCTACTTTGTTCAAAATGCTTCGCACTAGGAATAGAGGATCATGAGGATAAATATTAACCTCACCAAGAGGAATGATCGCTGATTCTAACTCAAGAATATTCCTTCTAGGTTTCAATGAAGCAATTGCAAATTCTTTGTTTTTATATCCAATATGAGAAACTGTAATTGTTTTTACATCTAGATTTTTAGCAATCTTTAAAAGAAACTCGCCATCGCTGTTTGATACAGTTGCTACATTGGAACCATTAACTGAGATATTGGCGAAAATAAGCATCTCCCCAGTTTCTTTATTTTTAATTTCACCCTTGTAAACATTGTACTTAAGCGTGTCGATGACCTGTTGGGTATTAACTTTCTTCTTCTTTTTGAAGTTGATGTTTTCTGCTCCCATCACCTGACTAAAAGAAAGTACCAGTATAAATGAAAGCAATACCAAAACCTGTTTTCTGAAATTTGTTTTCATGATAGTATATTTTAAATGTTTAAAACTGTTAGAATAATATTTAGAGAAGGATTGGCCCGATCTTTCTGTCTTTCTACTTCTATGATGCTTAATCAGGATTATACCCTATCGTAAAATAATAAAATATACGAACTATTTATCTGGGTGTTGTTTAATGTGGTGACTATTAATCACATATGTGCATTCTGGTTGAAAAGAAATGGAGTTTGATGTTAAAAGAAAGGCTCCATTACCTTTAAAAGTAATGAAGCCTTCGAATATTTAATATGTATGAGATGTCGAATAGATTCGTATAATTATTCCGAAGCTTGTTCAATAATATGGAATGCCTCGTGCAACCACGCTTTACGGTCTTCACTTACGGTAGAGATTGCATCTTTTAGTTTGGCCATCTCATGTTCCTTAGATTTTGGGTCAAGGGCCTCTTCCATATTCTCAATTACGGTTAAAGCCTCAAATGCAATTTCGAAATTACCATTAATCAGTAAATCCACAAAGAGACCAATATGCTTGGCGAATTTTAAACTTGATTGCCAGCACATTTCAATTAATTTTTTCTGAATAGGCTGATATTTATCATTTTGAATGGCTGCAATAATTGGATCAACAGCTTTTGGATCTTTTATGTCGAAGATGAAATTATATAAAGCTTTTTCAATCTCAGGATTGCTTGGAGCATTCAAGTAGTCAAGAATAATGGGTAAATCATTAATGTTACCTTTTGCACGTAATTTTTCAATATTCTCAATAACGAGTTTGTCGTCCTTTAAATTTAGATCTATCATATTGTGGTTCTTTTAATTACTTTCTTGAAAACAAATATCCAGACGGATGAATGTCTATAATTTTTCTTTTAAATATTCTCCGGTAAATGAATCTGATTTTTGTATAATATCTTCAGGTAAGCCTTCAAAGCAAAGCTCACCTCCATTAATTCCCCCTTCAGGACCTAAATCAATAATCCAGTCAGCACATTTAATCACCTCCATATTGTGCTCAATCACAATTAAGCTGTGACCTCTTACAATTAGAGCATTAAAAGCATCCATAAGTTTGTTAATATCATGAAAATGGAGTCCCGTAGTTGGTTCATCAAAGATGAAAAGGCAAGGTTCAGCTTTTTCTTTAGCTAAGAACGACGCGAGTTTTACTCTTTGACTTTCACCACCACTTAAAGTACTTGAGGCCTGTCCCAGTTTGACATAGCCTAATCCAACATCGACCAAAGGCTTAAGACGCTGAGCAATTTTCTTCTCCGTTTTGCCAGTTGATTCAGTGAAAAATTCTGTAGCCTCATTCACGGTCATTTCAAGAATGTCGTGAATGTTTTTTTCGCGATATCTTACATCAAGTATATCATCTTTAAAGCGACGACCTTTACAGCTTTCACACTGCAAATAAACGTCGGCCATAAATTGCATTTCTACCTTAATGATACCTTCTCCCTGACATTCGTCGCAACGCCCACCATCAATATTGAAAGAGAAATGTGCCGATTTGTAGCCACTGTATTTTGCTGCTTGTTGCTCGGCATATAGTTTTCTAATCTCATCATAAGCCTTTAAATAGGTCACCGGATTAGATCGAGAGGATTTACCAATCGGGTTTTGATCAACAAATTCAACATTACTAATCATATGCAGATCGCCTTTAAGCGCATCAAAGTGACCACTTTTATCTGAATATCCGCCATAATGTTTCTTTAGGGCAGGGTATAGGATGGTTTTAATCAAGGATGATTTTCCTGATCCACTAACCCCTGTAACCAAAGTCATGGTGTTAAGAGGGAACTTGATATCCAATGATTTTAGATTATTCTCACGAGCTCCGAGAATTTCAATATAGTTATTCCATTTTCTCCTTGTGGTAGGTGTTGGAATGCTTCGTGTTTTTGAAATATATTGAGAGGTTAAGCTAACATCAGAATTCTTGAGCTCTTCCAAATCGCCTTGAAATACCAGCTCACCACCTAATCGACCAGCATAAGGTCCTATGTCAATAACCTGATCAGCAGCCATGATAATGTCTTCGTCGTGCTCAACTACAACAACCGTATTGCCAAGGTCACGCAGCTGACGGAGTACTTTAATTAAAAGTTCTGTATCTTTTGAATGCAGCCCAATACTAGGTTCATCAAGTATGTAAAGAGATCCAACAAGGCTACTTCCAAGTGATGTGGCGAGATTAATTCGTTGAGATTCACCTCCGGATAAACTACTTGATAGTCGGTTTAATGTCAGGTAACCCAGTCCAACATCAGAGAGGAATTGCAGGCGATTCTGAATTTCAATTAAAATTCGTTTAGCAACCTTTTCATCACTTCCCTCTAGTTTTAGATTATTGAAGAACTCGTTGAGATCAGAGATCGACATTAAAACTAAATCTTGGATATTTTTACCAGTAACCTTAATGTATCCAGCTTCTTTCTTTAGTCTGGTTCCACGGCAATCGGGACAAGTTGTCTTTCCACGATATCTCGATAACATGACACGATACTGAATTTTATATTGTTTGGATTCGATATATGCAAAGAAAGCATGTAAGCCTTTGAAATGCTTATTTCCTGTCCAAAGCAATTGCTTTTGCTCTTCGCTAAGTTCAAAGAAGGGTTTGTGAATTGGGAAATCGAATTTTTCAGCAGCAAATACGAGTTCATCTTTCCATTTCCTCATCTTTTCACCTTTCCAACACACGACAGCATCTTCATAAATGCTCATGGTTTTGTTGGGTATCACTAAATCTTCATCAATACCGATAACTTTACCGAAGCCCTCGCATTTAGGGCAGGCGCCAACAGGATTATTAAAGCTAAAAGTATGTGTGTGTGGGTCCTCAAATGTAATGCCATCAGCTTCAAAACGGTTTGAGAAACTATGGTAATTCAAATCCTTTGAGTCAGAAATAGATATTAAACATTCACCTTTTCCTTCGTAAAAGGCAGTTTGAATAGAATCAGCCAAGCGATTTCGGGTATCTTCTTCTTGATCAATACGAATTCTATCAATAATAATATGGATGTCTCCTTTTATGGACAATAATTTATCATCTTCTAAAACATCAAAGATTTTGTGTGCCTTTCCTTCAATTTCAATTCTTGAAAATCCTTGTTGTGATAGGATTTCAAGTTGTTCTTTTCTAGAACGTTCGTCATTAGGATGAAGTTCTGCCATGATCATGACAGTGGCATCTGGTTCTTGTTCCAGAGTGAAATTTACGACATGGCTAACGCTATGTCTTTTTACTAATGTATTCGAAATGGGGGAGTAGGTTTTTCCAACTCGAGCAAATAATAGCTTTAGATAATCGTAGATCTCAGTTGATGTTCCTACCGTTGAACGTGGGTTGCGAGTGTTTACCTTTTGTTCTATGGCAATTGCAGGTGGAATTCCTTTGATATAATCAACTTCAGGTTTGTTTATTCGCCCAAGGAACTGACGAGCGTAGGATGATAAGCTCTCAACATAACGACGCTGACCTTCGGCATAAAGAGTGTCAAAAGCCAAGGATGATTTTCCTGAGCCTGATAGTCCTGTGATCACAATAAATTTATTGCGAGGAATTTTTAAGTCGATATTCTTAAGATTATGGACCTTTGCTCCCTTTATGGTGATGAATTTATCTTGATGAATCATGTTTATCCTTGAATTTCTTAGCGAAATATAAAATCTTACAAATTTATTTAAGTTCTAACGATTTGCAAAACTCTTTATTATTTATAATCTTGCGAGTGATATAATAATTGACACACTAAAACCTACTTTGCTTATAGATCAATCTCTACACAGTATTACTTAAAATATAAAATGTGAAATTGGAGAATTTTGATTTAAAAAGCGATCAATATTATATTGAGCGATTTATTTCCGGCGACCAGTCTGGGATAGAAATGCTCATAACTCGCCACAAAGATAGGGTGTATACCTACATTTATCTAATTGTAAAAAATAAAGATCTGACTAATGATGTCTTTCAAGATGTTTTCATTAAAGTCATTCAATCTCTACGAGCTGGAAAATATCGTGACAACGGTAAATTTTTAGCCTGGGTATTTCGTATTGCCCATAATTTGATCATCGATCATTTTAGGCAGGAGAAGATGAATAAAGTTTATTCAAATGATGATTTTGAATTAGATCTTTTCAATTCAGATAAATTTAGCGAAGACAATTGTGAGGATATCATGATTCGATCTCAGGTGCATTATGAAGTGAAAGAATTGGTCGATCGTCTTCCATCAGATCAGAAAGAGGTAATTGTGTTGCGTCACTATAAAGGCTTGAGTTTTAAAGAAATTGCTGATGATACGGATGTTAGTATCAATACGGCATTAGGACGTATGCGTTATGCTTTGATTAATCTAAGAAAAATGATAGAGGATAAGCAACTCAATTTATTGATTTCATAGTGAGTGAAATGCTTTGCTAAATTTCATATACTAAAATAAAAATGTTCGCGTTATAGATGTTATAAACCAAAATATATGCGAATGAATTCTATTTTTACACTTGTAGGTTGGGCATCAACAAGGAATCATGATGATTTTCTTACTGAACTTGAAAGCATTTCTATTGATGACTTGATGGGATCGGGGGACTTAATCAATTATATAGATGATTCACTGCTTGAAGCACCAGCTAGTTTGATTAAGAGAATTATGCGTTACTCTGAAGCTCATAGTCATTTGAAAACACAGTACGACGGTCTTAACGATCTTATTTTGAACTAAAAAAAAAGCCAGATTTAAATCTGGCTTTTTTGTGAATATTTAATTTGTATTATTTCTTTTTCTTTCCCTTGTCTTTGCGTCCAAATATAGAAAGCTGAACATAGCGTTTGGGATGGGCTTTTAGATCAACCAACAATTCATCTAAATGTTTCGATGCTGATTCCATATGATGGTAAAGGCTATCATTTTTAAGAAAGGCTCCCATGCTACCTTTACCTGAATTTATTTGTTGGAATATTTCATTTACCTGAGCTAAAGCAGCGTTGGCATTATTGATAGTCGAAGTAATTTCTGCTTGTTTTAAGGAGTCAGAAATACTTGAGAAGTTACTTAGAATATTATTAATGTTTTTACCGTTAGATTCAAGATTTCCGGTTATAGATTCAACATTTGCCAATATCTTTTCCATATGAGACCTTTGTCCTGTCACTAATGTGTCAAGACTACTAGATGTATGCTCAAGCTTATTTATTGTGTTTTTAATACTTCTTAAACTCTGTGAAATATTATCACGAGCATCTGCATTAAAGATGTATTGTATCACGGTTAGTACCGAATCAACACTAGACATTAATTTCTCAGCTTTATTCTTAAGAGGTAGCATTTGCATACTGACTTGTTCCTTTAAGTCACCTTCAATACTGCCTTTAATGGTGTCACCTGCTAGTAACGGGGTTTTAGAATTTCCAGGAATAATCTGAATTTCCTTTGTTCCCATAATATCTGAACTAATAATTCGAGCAGTCGTATTGTTTGGCAGTTTGAAACCGTCACCCACCGAGAAGGACACAATTAAATCATTGATATTCGATTCACTGAATTTGATAGACTGAATTTGGCCAACTTTGAAGCCCTTTAGAGTTACAGGACTCGATTTTTTTAAACCATCAACTCGTTGATATTTTGCATAAAATAATTGGTCAGTTGAGAATATACTGTTTCCTTTTAGGAAATTAATTCCCCAAATAAAAATCGTAATGGCAGCTATAACCAATAATCCAATAGTAGCTTCTTTTGATATTTTCATTTAGTAATATTGTGTGATTACTTCATCCTTTCTTCATCAAAGGTAGAGAATAATTATTATGATTTTTGTATCTTTTTAGCTTCTTTAATAGAAATAGGCTTTCCCTTGTGATAAGCAACTATAAAACAGTCAGGAATTATTTTTTTAATTTCCTTTTTTTCGTTGATAATAGTCTTCAAGTTTGAGCTTTGTCCCACCGAGTATTTATAAACACCATTCACTTGCTTTTCTGCCACATTAGCAAGTCCTTTAAAAACCTTAGCGTTTAGTGAAATTTTCTTTGATGAGGATTTTATTTGCACACAATAATAAACCTCTGTTGACAATTCAATTGCAATAGGTTTTTCTTTCACCTCAAGGGTTCGGGAACTGTGTCGTTCAATTTCCTCCTTATACGACCTGAAGGCTCTGAAAATACCAGATGCCATATAGTCTTGCCCTTTTTCTGATCTTAGAAATCGCTCTTCAGTAGGGTTAGAAATAAAACCAACTTCGATTAAAACGGATGGCATACTAGCTTTTCTTAAAACCCATAACTCAGCAGCTTTTACGCCTCTTGATCGTCTGCCTACTCTGTTTTTAAATTGATGTTCGGTATGTTGAGCCATCGATGTACTATTATCGATATGTAAGCTATGCATCAAATTAAATATGATATATGAAGCTGGATCTTTAGGATTAAAACCTTCGTATTTATTGGTGTAGTCATCTTCGTAAAGCATCACGGAATTTTCTTTCATCGCAACAGCCAAATTATCTTTCGATTTGTGAAGACCTAAAATAAATGTTTCAGTCCCATAAGTTCTTGTATTATTCTCAAGGCTGTTAGCATGAATGGATAGGAAAAGATCAGCCTTGTTTTTGTTGGCGATTTCAGGACGTTTCTTTAGAGGGATAAAAACATCTGTTTCTCTTGTGTAAACAATTTCTATGTTGGGAAAATTGTCTTTGATATATTTTCCAGCTTTGAGTGAAATACTCAGTGCGATATCTTTTTCGTAGCAATGTTTACCTACTGCTCCAGGATCTTTCCCTCCATGACCTGCATCAATAACGATGGTGTTAATTTTATATTCTGAGTTTTGTCCGGAACAGAAAAAACTTATAGAATATAGGATAAAAAACATTGAAAAAAATAATACTCTATTCATTATATATTGTGAAATTTTATTCGAA
>NZ_JBFFKR010000151.1:0-8338 GCF_041555295.1 Ancylomarina sp.
GAATCTGGCGAAACGAGGTGTCCCTTCGAGGGCAGAAATTACAGATGTGGTGGAAGCCCAACAAGCTGATTGCGTGATGTTGAATAAGGGGCCTTTTATTTTGGATTCCATTAAGTTGCTCGATAGTATATTAAAGAGTTTAGAGCTGTACCGGGAGAAGAATGTTAGTTTTTTGCCCTCGCTTTCGGAGACGGATTTGGGGGATAGGGGTAAACTGGATGCGAAGCGGGGAGTTTCCCGATAGTTATCCCTTAGGTTTGTATAGCCACGCAACTTAGTGTGCCAAGAAGCAGCACATCGGCATATAATTGTATTGCATGCTTTATTTGAGATGGTGTAATCCGCCTTAGGCGGATGACCCACCGGTGTCGTTTTACAGGAAAGGGCATCAGCCGAACGAAGTGAGACAATGAATACCTATTTATGTAATTATTTATATGAATAAACCACCTAAAGGTGCTGTGGTAAAGAGCCATGGTATTCAGCGTTTAGGAAATGGCAAATTATGAATGAAGTGAGAATTTTTTTTCTATTGTTAAGAACTATATTGGTTTTCGTCTTCCTTCGATAAATATAACCAGACCACCTGCAGATGCCAAAATAAATAAGTACGAAGCGACTATTCCAATGAAAAAATAGAGAGATTCTTCAGTTTCTGACAGGCCTGATTGCACATTGTGCATAATTATACCTACAATAGCAATAGCGAACGATATTCCAGCTGCTATAATTAATATTTTCAATCTTTTCAATTGCTTTTTAGCTAATCCTGGTTCAATTTCTTCGTGGAAAATACGCTTCGTTTTCCTATACATCACTCCCAAATATATCCAAAATGCCAATGCGAAAATCATACCAAATGGAAAGGCCAACAAGAGCATCACTACTAATCCTAATCCAATTAATAACTTCTTTTTCATAATCTCTATATATTTACTTAAAATTAGCCAATATTACAAAGAAAGTCAAGTAATTATATGAATGCAGAAGTAAGCAATAGTGCCATAATACACGATAAATTCAAAAGCTGGAAAAGTGTTATGTGAAGAGGTTTTGCAAGAAAAACAGCTTCAAAATTTATCACCATCCCTTAAAACCAACTAGCCATTCTCTAAAGGGAATGTTTTTTTTAAAGAGTAATTGCGCTCTCGCTAGTCGTTCGGCAGCGAGGGAAAAACCAATTTATTAGAACAGTATTACTTTTGAATAACTAAATCTAATCTGAAAGCTTAATTTTAGAATATACAAAAGGCTGAGCTACCCACTCAGCCTTTTGTATTTATAATGGATGTGATACTAGTTCACCATCTCCAAGCTGATTTCACTGTCAAGCATTTGTTCCAAAGGCAGCGAGAATTTAAGGCTACGACCTACTTTGGCTGCCTCGTTTGCCGAATAGCCTTTGTGTTTAATTAGATGAGCCATAAAAATATTTGTAACCCTGCCTGCGCTGCGGCAATGTATCAATAGCTTTTTGTCTCCTTCGATTAATTTTGCAAATGCCTCTAAATTTTCTGGGGTATAATCTTTAGCGCCACCTATGGGTAAGCAGTGGTAGTCTAAACCTAATTCTTTGGCCATATTCTCCTCGTTAAAGGCATAAGCGGCAAAATCCTTATTCTCTTTTTCTGTACGCAGGTTTATAATTGTGCTGGCTCCTTGTGATTTGTACCAACGTAAGGCTTCCAAACTTGGCTGTGCACTTAAATAATAGTTTTGATATTTAAAGGCTCCATTAAAATCTTTGATCATTTCAACAGAATCCGTTTTTACTGTTTTGTTTTTAGCCTGAGAGCTAAATGCCAAAAGAAGGCTTAGCATCAGAGCGATAATAGGTGTTCTCATCTTGTTTATTGTTTGTGTTTGTACTGTTCTTTCTGAACGAGGCCAAACTTCGCAAAAATATTAATCCCAGGCAAGGGAGAACTCTTCACAAAATCAAATTTTAGAGAACAGAGACGTATTACAAATCAGCGACAGGTATCTACATTAGGGTGAAGTCCAATTTACCAGTTGCTAGTCAACTAGATAATGGGATTGGGGAATTCTGATCCAGAGAATCCTTAGAGGGCATATGCGATAAAATTAGCTTGTTTGAACATTTCATCTACTTTGATTTAATAGAGACTAGATATTTTTTCATACCTTCGTGAAATTTTTTATTTGAGCAACCATTGAATAACGACTGAACAACTATGGCTAAGATTATTAATGAAGTTTCGAGAACTTTTAATGAGTATCTGATAATTCCTGGTTTAACCACGGTAGATTGCACTCCTGACAAAGTAAATTTGATGTCTCCTTTAGTTAAATTTAAAAAAGGAGAATCATCAAAGATCAACCTAAAAACACCTTTTGTATCTGCTATCATGCAATCTGTTTCTGACGATGGAATGGCAATTGCTTTGGCAAAAGAGGGTGGTGTATCGTTTATTTTCGGCTCGCAGTCAATTGAGGAGCAGGCCAAAATGGTTAAGAAAGTAAAAAAGCACAAAGCGGGTTTTGTAGAGAGTCGTGCTAATATTACTCAAGAACAAACTTTACAGGATATTATCGACTTGAAAGAGAAGACCGGATTTTCAACTATTGGTGTAACAAGTGATGGATCTCCAAATGGAAAATTTTTAGGTATTGTTACTGGTCGCGATTATCGATTAAGCAAGGATAGTCTGGATAAAAAGGTGAAAGAGTTTATGACACCTATTGAAGATCTTGTAGTTGGTCAGCTTGGAGTTTCTCTAGGCGATGCAAATGATATTATTTGGGATCATAAGCTAAATACTTTGCCTATTATCGATAAAAATCAAAATCTGAAATACTTTGTTTTCAGAAAAGACTACGATAATCACAAAGAATATCAGAGTGAATTATTAGATGATCAGAAAAGACTAATTGTTGGTGCAGGTATTAATACTCGTGATTTTGAAGAGCGTGTACCTGCCTTGGTTGAAGCTGGTGTTGACGTTTTGTGTATCGATTCGTCTGATGGATTTTCGGAATGGCAGAAAATTACTATCGAATATATAAAGAAAAATTACAAAGATAAGGTAGCTATTGGAGCAGGAAACGTGGTTGATAAAGCTGGTTTTCTATATCTTGCTGAGGCCGGTGCCGATTTTATTAAAGTTGGAGTAGGCGGAGGATCTATTTGTATCACCAGAGAACAAAAAGGTATTGGTAGAGGTCAGGCAACGGCTTTAATTGAAGTTGCTGAAGCTCGTGATGAATATTTTAAGAAGACAGGGGAGTATATTCCAATCTGTTCCGATGGTGGAATTGTTAAAGATTATCACATGACTCTTGCTTTATCGATGGGAGCAGATTTTATGATGATGGGAAGATATTTTGCTCGTTTTGATGAGAGTCCTACCAGAAAATTATTAATCGGAAACAATTATGTGAAAGAATATTGGGGTGAAGGTTCGAACAGAGCAAGAAACTGGCAACGATATGATATGGGAGGTAAGGACAGCCTGAAGTTTGAAGAAGGTGTAGATAGTTTTGTTCCTTACGCAGGTAAATTAAAAGATAATTTAGATGTAACCACAGGTAAAATTAAATCGACCATGTGTAGCTGTGGTGTAACTACTATTGCTGAATTACAATCTGAGGTTCAAATTACATTGGTTTCATCTACAAGTATTATTGAAGGTGGTGCTCACGATGTAATGGTTAAAGACACGAAGAACTAAACAATTTAAGTTTAAATATATTCCGAGGCCAAGCTTTTTGCTTGGCCTTTTTTCTTCTTGTTATCTTTCCAACAGATCAATGCCCTGAATATAATAGGAGTATATTAGCGCCGCTGCCGCGCAATTAGCAAGGGAGTTAGATTAGGAAAATCAAAATTATGAATGAAGTGAGAATTAAATAAAAGACAATATGACCAATAATGATATATTACGACGTGTCCGCTACGTGTTCGATTTTAGCGATTCCCAAATGATTGCGATTTTTAAATTAGTCAATCACGATGTCAGTAGAGCGGATTTGAGTGACTGGTTAAAAAAAGAGGATGACCCTTTATTAATAGAAATCACAGATAAAGAACTGGCCACTTTTCTTAACGGATTGATCATTGAAAAACGCGGAAAAAGAGAAGGTCCTCTACCAGAGGCTGAAGATTTTTTAAGCAATAATATGATCCTTAAGAAACTAAAAATTGCATTGGACTTGAAATCAGATGACATCTTAGATCTGTTTGCCTCAATAGATAAAAAATTAAGCAAACATGAGTTGAGTGCTTTTTTCCGTAACCCTGATCATAAATCCTATCGGGACTTTTTGGATCAGTACCTAAGATATTTTCTTAATGCATTGCAAAAGAAATACAAGAAATAGTTAGACCAACATGCCATAAGACAGAAGTCATAATTTGAACAACACACAAATACGACATCTTACAATTTCCCCATAAAACCAGCAAGCCATTCTCTACGGAGAGTGGCTTGTTTATTTCTTATTATTTTTTTTGTTAAACTCTTATTGTTTTGTAGATTCGGGGACAGAAAAATATTGAGGTGACTTAGCCACCCGATAGGGTATTGTAAAGTCCACTCATGCGATATACACATACGTTGTGCTTAATTTGAAAAAACATAATAACATATAAATAATTTATACAAAAATGAATTTAAGAAAAATAATAATTTTAAGTAGTGCAATTATGGTGATGTCATTAAGTACTTCATTAGCCCAAAATAGTAATCAAAATGCCAATCAATTGGTGAAATTTCTTGAGGGAAAATGGCATAATTACAGCATTTTAGTTTCTGATAGTAGCTCGATTAGTAAGGAGGATTATAAAGAAAAAATGAGCATCAAAAACGATTCAACTATAACGATAACAGCCTACAATTACAAGGATGGTAAGGATTTGACACGCGATATGATTCTAGTGGTTAAAAATAATATAGTTACAACTCGGCAAGGTGATTTTAAAGCCTCAGGAATATGTGAAGGAAATGTTTACTCTATGAAAGGATATTTTGAAGATAAAGAGTATAGGTTTAGACTTTATACAATGAATGATAAATATATTTTCCATCGTGAGGTTTGGGTCAATGGAAAAGTTGAAATGATGAATATGTCTTATCTGTTAAGAGAGTAATTTTGAATTCAAAAAGATAATCCAGTAAACGACATAGAAAAGCTCCACACAGCAAAAGCTGAATTTCATGGGCGCTTATGTGTCGGGACGGGATAGTACAATTAATCCCGACGAGTCGGGACCAGCAAGCTATTCTCTACGGAGAGTGGCTTTTTTCTTTTTGTTTATTTCGTGAAGCATTTATAGTTTGTAAGTTTTATCTTGAAAATAAGAAAGTGCACAATACATGTTAATATGGGATGTATTGTGTCATGAACAAAAAGCTTAGCCCTTAGAGGGTAACGAGAAAGAGATTATCTATTTTATATACACTTGCAGGCATAATTAAATTTGTGTTTTCACATCAACTATATAGAAATTTGAAACACACTGTAACCCAAAGGTAAATTTAGTCGTCTCATTGATATAAATTAATTCAATCTAAATAAATGAAATACTTAATCCCATTTTTACTAGTTGTCTTGACTAGTATTTCGTGTACTAATAATCGAAAGAACATAGAGAAAGAGGCCATTGCGAAAACAGCTATTGTTCAAACTTCTATGAATGTAAACGCTCAATCCTTACTAAGTGACTCAACCATTACTTCTGTATCCATAGGTATTTTAAAGGACGGTATAGCATATACTTCTCATTATGGCGAGTTGGATGCCGGAAAAGGAAATCCTCCGAGTGATGAAACGATATATGAAATTGCATCGGTAACTAAAACCATGACAGGAACCTTGGTTGCTCAAGCTGTGGTGGATGGAAAGTTAAGTTTAGATGACGATATTCGAAAATATTTGAAGGATGATTATCCAAATTTTCAATATAAAAATAAAGTCATCACGATTAAAGACCTAGTGACGCATACAAGTCGCTTGCCCGCTAATTGGACAGGTTTTGAAGATGCGTTCAAAAAAGGAGGCGACAATGTCTTTCTAAAAATTCTGGAAATTGGAAAGAATTATAATGAGGAAAAGTTTTTCGGACAATTGAAAAATGCTGTGCTTGATACGATCCCTGGTGTCATTTACGAGTACAACAATCTAGCTCCCAACTTAATGGCCCATATTCTTGAAAATGTGTATCAAAAATCATTCGATGAATTACTCAATGATTTCATATTCATAAAAAATGGGATGACCAGTACAAAGATAAGGCTATCTGAAAATGAACAGAGTCGATTAGCCAACGGCTATAGTAACGGACAGCTGATGCCTTTCTTTCCTATACCAACATGGGGAGCTGAAGGGGCAATAAAATCTACAACTGCCGACCTTATCAAATATATGAGGCTACAGTTAGATACAACCAACGCAACTATATTAGAATCTCACAGACTTAACTTTACTGTTCATTCAAATTTTTCATTAGGTTATTATTGGAATATAGGAAATAATAGCGATGGAACTATCCATTATAGCCATCATGGAGGAGCAATAGGTATGCAAAACGTATTTTATGTTTACCCCGCATACAATATGGCTGTATCTATCATCACAAACTCTAGTGAAAAACATACAGGCGACTTACTTCATCGTGCCGCAATGAGATTTGCGAATGATTTAAAACCGAATGGAAAAAAATCAATTGAAAAGGAAATTAGAGCTAAAACAATGCAAAATGTAGATAAAGGGATTGCTTTATATCATCAACTAAAGAAAGACAATATAGATGCATATGATTTTGGAAATCAAAATGCATTGAACAATCTTGGATATGCACTATTATCAAAAAACAAAGTAAAAGAAGCAATAAAAATATTTACATTATTGGTTTCCGAATTTCCGAAATTACCGAACCCTTACGATAGTCTTGGTGAAGCCTATTTTATAAATAAGGAATATGAATTAGCTCTAAAAAACTACAAGATATCTTTGGAGTTAAATCCAAAAAACAAAGCTGCCAGTGAAATGATTGATAAAATTGAAAAATTAATTCAATAAAAGCTCACAAAACCGCAACTAAGCATACATCAAGCGTAAAATAAATAAGCCAAGCCCACAAGCTTGGCTTTGTTATTTCCCCCTAGCCAAACTTTCCCATCATCCCAAAGGGAAATAACTCCGTCCGAAAAAAGGAGCTAATTCTAAATTAGAAATCCCAATTTTTCAAAATATTGACTCATTCGAGCCTCGAATAGCTCGCCCAAGTAAAAAGTTCGCTCATTCGAGCTTCGAATAGCTTGCCCAAGCAAAAGGTTAGCTCATTCGAGCTTCGAATAGCTTGCCCAAGCAAAGAGTTCGCTCATCCGAGCTTCGAATAGCTTGCCCAAGCAAAGAGTTCGCTCATCCGAGTCTTCGAATAGATTGCCCAAGTAAAAAGTTCGCTCATTCGAGCTTCGAATAGCTCGCCCAAGCAAAAGGTCGTCTCATTCGAGCCTCGAATAGCTTATTTGTAGAAAGATTTATCCTAACTGATCATATTAATGTTGTGTTGTTTTATTGTAGAAGCTTTATGTTTATTGATGTTTCATGGTTTTTTCAATTTTGCGAGTGGTTATTTATAATTGCTAAAGTACTCGATTGTGCTGATGTATAGGATCTAACTTTATTTCGATATATCATAAAAAACAAACAAAGGTTTGTTTTTTATTTATCTTTCCTATAGCTTAGTGTGTTTGTTAGAAATTAACATTATAAATATGAATAAAGTAACGACTAACTCTAATATCAAAGACACGGCCGAAGTAGGGCAGGGTATTATTGATATTAACGAGAAAAATGCGATTACCGAGGATGCTTTTTTTACGATCACTTTCGACTTGTTGTCAGCTAAAACTGATGAGTTGTTTGGGAAGATAAGAACAGGTTGGATTGAAAGTGAACTCGAAGAAAAAGATAGAGCCCGAGATTTGGATGTGCGGGCTATTTTTTATGAGGTAGAAGCCAAATGTATTCGTCGCGAGAGCAACGATCAGGCAAAGGCATTGCGA
This sequence comes from Ancylomarina sp., assembly GCF_041555295.1. Taxonomy (NCBI): domain Bacteria; kingdom Pseudomonadati; phylum Bacteroidota; class Bacteroidia; order Marinilabiliales; family Marinifilaceae; genus Ancylomarina; species Ancylomarina sp. The sequence continues at coordinate 8,031 of NZ_JBFFKR010000151.1, forward strand.
CTTCAGTCTACTTTAGACCGTTATGGTATGAAAATTACGGCTAGCAGTTATACCAACGAAAGTGCCGAGGTGCGTGCCTTAATAAAGGACCTAAAGGCCACTGATTTGGTGGAGGCAAGAAATGCTGTACCCGATTTGGATGGCTTGATTGCTAATTTGGAAGGTTCACAGGCTGCTTTCGATCAATCAGCAGGTATCCATCTGATCAATCTATCAGAAAGAGAAAATAGCAAGTCGGCCTCAGTGGTAGCTAAAGAATTGAGATGTGTTATAAACAACGATTTATGTTCTTATGTGGGAGCTATGGC
>NZ_JBFFKR010000152.1:0-8333 GCF_041555295.1 Ancylomarina sp.
GGACAGGTAACGATTAAGGATATTGCTAAAGAATTAGGTATTTCAGCTTCAACTGTTTCAAGAGCTTTAAAAGACCATCCGGATATAAGTGTGAAAACGAAAGAGGCGGTCAACGCTTTGGCTAAGGCCTGGCATTATAAACCTAATGCAGTTGCTTTAAGTTTGCGGAGTAGCAAGAGTAATGTTATAGGGGTGATGATTCCTGAAATTGTTCATCATTTCTTCTCTTCTGTTATAAGTGGGATAGAGAAAATTGCTCACGATGCGGGTTATAATGTGATGATTTTCCAGTCAAATGAATCCGTTGATCGTGAGATGGATAACACTCAAGCACTTTTGTCTAGTCGAGTTGATGGTGTAGTGGTGTCTATGTCGAAAGAGACTAAGAATTACGACCATTTCCGTGAATTGAGAAGTAACGGTATTCCCATTGTATTTTTTGATCGCATTTGCAACGAGGTTTCTTCCGATAATGTTATTGTTGATGATTATGCAGGTGCATTTTCAGCTGTTCAACACCTGATTGAGTCAGGATGTAAGCGCATTGCTCATTTATCGGCTCCTCAGCATATGCTTTTAGGACAAAATCGGTTGCAGGGCTATCGCCAGGCGTTACTTAAGAATAAACTTGCTATCGACGAAGATCTGATTATAAAGTGTGATAGTTTTGATGAAGCCAAAGAATTAGTCCCTGCATTATTGAGCCTTTCTGAACGGCCAGACGCGATTTTTGCTGTAAATGAATTGACTGCAGCAGGAGCATTAAGCGTCGTTAAAAAAGCAGGCTTACGTGTTCCTGAGGATATTTCCATTATTGGTTTTACAGATGGTTTGGTTTCTCGTGTTACTGATCCTGCCCTTACCACTCTGGAGCAGCATGGTCATGATGTAGGTTTAACAGCTATGGAATTACTCCTGAGCAGAATTAACGAGGGAGTTATGGATTATAAGCCTGTAACGAAGGTGATTAAGACTTCATTGGTGGTTCGTGAGTCAACGAAGTAGCTCTAAGTGGATGGCCTTCAGATAATATTTGTGAGAAGTTGATAGGCTGCGGCTTGTTGTTTCGATAGAGTTTGATACTGTATCCATGTAAATTATAATAATGAGTTTCTTATTCCTAATATTATTCAGGAATAAGGAACTCGTTTTGTTTGGACTTAATGATATGCTGCCAATACGGCAACCAAACTATACATTTCTGTTAATAGGTGTATCCTATTATTTCTAATGATTGAAAAAGTTAGCTTGAAAAATAGTGTGACACTTGTCATCTCAGATGTTTTTTTGTGCTGCGATATTTGACCTAATCAAGCAATTTTATAAAAAGATAATATGATTTTGCGGATTAAATGAGCTCCTTTATAAGTTTGCATTAGAAACCTTTTTATTTTTATCGGACCTTGTTCGAGTCAAGGCTGGAATAAGCCCGGAACAAGTCTGGGTTTATCCAGTAATGAAGCGGAGTTGCTAGAGAGAAGGTAGGGGGTATACTAGTGTATGGAAAAGATGTGGAGATGAAAATAGGAGCAGAGTGATTTTCTTGTTTCGTTTGTGTTTTCCCAATTGCAGCATTTGTTTGTGAATTCTATGACTGATGATGAGTCATAGTTTCACTTTTACATTGTCCCAATCTGATTTGAAAATACTTCAATAAGGAGTTCCTTATTGAGGTATTTTAGTGTTTTAGCAGCGCGACTCTCATTCAGGATGACTTTTTTTTATTTTTTTTATTTTTCTCCGCAACCGTTTGAAATGCGATATGGCTCAATGTCTATGGGTGTTTTGAATTACAGGATACTCCTTTTTTTTGATATTCTGTAAAATTTATTCTAATTTCGAATCCCAGAGGCCAGCCTCTATTCCGACTATATTATAATAATTACTTCCTTTATTATTGATCTCAAAACTGAGCTTTAGCTCTGTTTCATTGGGATTGGTATCCTTATTTTTAGGTGGCACATGCTGAGTTAGCTGAAATGTGTCTCAATCCAGACGATATTTTTTTGAAAATGATTACTATCTTTTCGATAGTAATGGTTTTAAAAGACTGTTTTATCCAATTTTAAATGTGCCTTTTGATACAAAAATGAAAATCTAATGAAGAAACAACCTCGTTTAAATTTTTGGCAAATATGGAATGTAAGTTTTGGATTCCTGGGGATACAAATGGGTTTTGCTTTGCAAGGAGCTAATGTAAGCCGTGTTTTGTCCAGTTTAGGAGCCGATTTACACCATTTATCCCTTTTTTGGTTGGCCGCCCCAGTTATGGGATTAATTGTTCAGCCAATTGTTGGAGGAGCTAGTGATCGCACATGGAATCGTTTCGGACGAAGAGGCCCTTTCATTTTAGGAGGTGCTATAATTGCTGCTTTATCCATGTTTTTTATGCCTAACGCTGGCATCGCTGTCAAAATTATGCCACCTCTTGTGTTTGGTGCTATAATGTTTGCCTTAATGGATGGTTCATTTAATATTACCATGCAACCATTTAGAGCACTTGTAGCTGATATGACTCCCGAAGAACAAAGAAATACGGGATATTCTATCCAAAGTTTTTTGATTAACACTGGAGCAGTACTGGGTTCTATTTTGCCATTTGTTTTAACCAATGTTCTTGGAGTAAGCAATGTTGATCCCGATGGTGGTGTGCCTTCATCCGTAATCTGGTCATTCTATATTGGTGGTGGCATGTTGCTTCTGTCAGTACTTTGGACTGTGTTTCGAACTAAGGAATACCCACCAGAGGAATATGCCGATTATAAAGGCTTGGAACTTGTATCCAAGGAAAAAAAGAAAAAACCCACTTTAGCTGGTTTTTTCAAACTTCTTAAGGAAACTCCTAAAACGATGATGCAATTAGCTGTCGTACAGTTTTTCTCATGGTTTGCCCTTTATTTAATGTGGGTGTATACAACTTACGCTTTGGCTCAACATTCATGGGGTTGTTCTATTGATGATGTTTCTTCTAAATCTTTTCAGGATGCAGGAGATTGGGTCGGAATTCTATTTGGAGGTTACAGTCTTTTTGCGGCTATATTTTCAGTTGTAATGTCAAAGCTTGCCACTCGTTTTGGCAGGAAAAATGTTTATTCCATATCATTACTTCTAGGAGGTATTGGATATTTATCAACCTATCTATTCAGTGGAGGTGAGCTTATTCATTTGAATCTCTTGATAACAGAGGTTGATGTGCCTTCGAGTGCTGCTCTATGGTTGTTTTCAATGGTAGGAGTCGGAATAGCATGGGCTGCGATTTTAGCCATGCCATATTCTATTTTGTCTGACTCATTACCTGCTGATAAAATGGGTGTGTATATGGGGATTTTCAATTTCACCATTGCAGGCCCTCAAATTATTAGTGGGATAATCGCTGGTGAAATATTAAGATACTTTTTTGACGGAGAAGCAATTTACATCATGATAATTGCTGGTGTGTCGATGTTGTTAGGGGCAATTTCAGTTGCCTTTGTGAAGCAAAATAAAGCTGTTAAATTATAATGTTTGTTAGGATGGGAACGATTAGTGCATGTATTTTTGATTTAGATGGTGTTGTAGTTGATACAGCTAAATACCACTATATAGCTTGGAAAAGCTTGGCCAATGGATTGGGTTTCGATTTTACTGAGGAGGATAACGAACGCTTAAAAGGTGTAAGCCGAATGCGTTCTTTGGAGATTCTAATGGAAATTGGAGGCGTAGATCTTGATGAGGAAACTCAGTTAAAGCTGGCTGCCAAAAAGAACGAGGAATATTTAGAATATATTCTAAAGATGACACCTGATGAAATTCTTCCGGGCGTGAAGATTTTCTTTGAAGACCTAAAAGCCAAAGGCATTAAGATTGCCCTAGGTTCTGCAAGCAAGAATGCCATGACCATTCTTGAACAATTGAAACTAACCTCATATTTCGATGCTATTGTTGATGGTACTCATGTTAGTAAGGCTAAACCTGATCCTGAAGTTTTCTTGAAGGGAGCAGAGCTTTTAGGTTTCGAACCGGCAAATTGTGTGGTGTTTGAGGACGCCGAAGCTGGTGTTGAAGCTGCAATTAACGGAGGGATGCGATGTGTCGGAATAGGATCTCCTGATATTTTAAACAAAGCCAATTTTGTGGTTCCTGGATTTGAAGGTTTTACTTTCGAAAAATTGGAATCAGGTTTAAATAAGTAGTCGGGATGGGCTTTTGTCCTTCTGTACTAAATTATTAATGATAGAGATGGTTGCCCATCTGTAGTGTGGTTACAGATTTTGCGAGACGAATTTGTAATCTACAGTCTGTATCTAAAATTGAAGCAAAATGAACGAGTATTTAAAGCATGATGAGTGGTGTATTATAGAAGAAGGTTTTACACCTGAAAATCACCAATCATCTGAAAGTATATTTAGTCTTGGAAATGGAAATATGGGACATCGAGCTATGTTCGAAGAACAGTATTCCGGAGAGACTCTACAAGGAACCTATATAGCTGGAGTTTATTACCCTGATAAAACCAGAGTAGGTTGGTGGAAAAACGGTTACCCCGAATATTTTGCCAAGGTGCTAAATGCGCCAAACTGGATTGGTATCGACGTTAAAATAAACGGAGAGATGCTCGATTTGGCAAAATGTGAGGTGAGCGAATTTATTCGCACCCTTAACATGAAAGAAGGCGTATTGGAGCGTTCTTTTGTGGCTACTATGGGTAATGGCAATAAAGTGAAGATTGAAGCCAAACGTTTTTTGAGTATTGTGACTACAGAAGTTGGTGTGATTCGCTACTCGGTTACAGCTCTTAATTTTGATGGTGAAATTAGTTTCAATTCATATATCGATGCTGACGTTAAAAACGAAGACTCGAATTATGATGAGAAGTTCTGGGACATCTTAAACACCAAGTCGATGACTGGTGAAGCTTATATTACTGCTCGTACTAAGAAACTTGATTTTCATGTTTGCATGAACATGCGATACCAGGTTTTAAAGAACGGACAGGATGTTGCAGCTACAGCTGATATCATCGAAAAAGAAAAATATGTTGCCAATACCATTGAACTTGATGTTGAGCAAGGTGATGAACTTAGCTTTTACAAATATGTAAGTGTATTAAGTTCATTGAATCACAGTAAAACTGAAATTAGTGGCAATGCATCTAAGGTTTCAGGAGCAGCTTTCGAAAAGGGCTATGGAGCTTTATTGGAAGAGCATGTTGCAGCTTGGGCTGAAAAATGGTCTATCTCTGATATTGTAATTGAAGGTGATGTGGCTGCTCAGCAAGCTATTCGTTTCAATATTTTTCAGTTGAATCAAACCTATACAGGTGAAGATGAGCGATTGAATATTGGACCAAAGGGATTTACTGGTGAAAAATATGGTGGATCAACTTATTGGGATACTGAAGCTTACTGTGTGCCTTTCTATTTGAGTACATCTCGTCCTGAGGTGACTCGTAATCTTTTGATTTATCGTCATAAGCACTTGCAAAAAGCGATTGAGAATGCTGCTAAATTAGGATTCACAAATGGAGCAGCTCTTTATCCTATGGTGACCATGAATGGTGAGGAGTGTCATAACGAGTGGGAAATTACTTTCGAAGAGATTCATCGTAATGGAGCCATTGCTTTTGCCATTTACAACTACATTCGTCACACCGATGATAAAAACTATTTGGCTGAATATGGTCTTGATGTTTTGGTTGGTATTTCACGTTTTTGGAGCCAGAGAGTTACCTATTCTACAGCGAAAAATAAATATGTGATGCTTGGTGTTACCGGACCTAATGAGTACGAGAACAACGTGAACAATAACTGGTATACCAATACCATTGCATGTTGGTGTATGTCTTATACTCAGGAAGCCTTTAAATATGTGAAGGAAAGTAATCCAACTCGTTACGAGGAAATTATTGAAAATTTGAATTTCGATTTCGATAAGGAAACGGCTAGATGGACCGATATTGTTGAGAACATGCATTTTCCTATCGAGGAAGAAACTGGTGTTTTCTTACAACAAGATGGATTCATGGATAAGGAGCAATTGACTGCTTCTGATTTGGATCCTCAATTCCGTCCAATTAACCAGTTTTGGTCATGGGACAGAATTCTACGGTCATGTTTCATCAAACAAGCTGATGTTTTGCAAGGCGTTTATTTGTTCGAAGAGAACTACGATTTGGAAACCATCAAGAAGAATTATAATTTCTACGAGCCAAGAACACTTCATGAGTCTTCATTATCGCCATGTATTCACTCAATTTTGGCTTCAAAAATCGGTGATATCGATAGTGCTTACGACATGTATTTAAGAACCTCTCGTTTGGATCTTGATGATTACAACCGTGAAGCTCACGAAGGCTTGCATATTACCAGTATGGCTGGTACTTGGATGTCGATTGTAGAAGGTTTTGGAGGTATGCGTGTGGTTAATGGACAACTTAGCCTAAAACCTCTTATTCCTGAACAATGGAAATCTTATTCTTTTAAAGTTTTATTCCGTGGTAACTTACTTAATATCTTTGTATCAGCCGACGAAGTTGGCGTGATAAATGAAGAAGGTGAGGACGTTTTAATCTTTATTAAAGATGATGAATATAAAATAGAGAAGAGCAGTAGTCTGGTTATAGAAAACGAATAGCTCTAATGTAATTGTTGGCTTGCAGAATTGTGTATAAGAACAAGGATTGTAGGCCAACTTTTTTTTTTACCTTCTAGGTAATTACGAAACTGGATTAAAATCTCGTATATATTAACTGTATATGGCATGATAATCAAACAACTCAACAACCAAGCTTCCGATGCTTATCGGAAAAACAACAACTGAACCATGAACGGAATAAAAACCTTATTTATCGCTCTAAGTCTCACATTTATATGTGGTACGTCTTCCTTTGCAGGGAAAATTAAATTAGATCATGTTGAACCCATGTTTTGGTGGGCTAATATGACCAATCCCAAACTACAAGTCATGATCCATGGCGAAAATATTTCAGATTGCAGAGTGGCGATCAACTATTCAGGAGTGGCAATTGAAAGAATCATTAAGACAGATAATCCTAATTATTTATTTCTTAATCTTTTGATTGACAAATCGACTAAAGCCGGAAGTTTTGATATCCTTTTTACCGACAAAGGAAAAACGAAAGCGACTTATAAGTACGAATTGAAACAAAGGAGAGTCGGTTCTGTTGATCGTAAAGGTTTTGATACTTCCGACGTGGTATACCTCACCATGCCCGACCGTTTCTCCAACGGAAATCCTGATAACGATTCAGTTGATGGAATGAATGATAAATTAGATCGAGATAATCCTGATGGCCGTCATGGTGGCGATATTCAAGGGATCATCAACCACTTGGATTACCTACAGGAACTTGGTATTACCGCCCTTTGGAATACCCCTTTGATGGAGGATAATATGGATAAGGTTTCTTACCATACCTATGCCATTTCTGATTTTTACAAAGTAGATGCCCGTTATGGCACCAATGAAGATTATGCTCGTTTGTCCGCTGAAGCAAAGAAGCGTGGCATTAAATTGATTATCGATATTGTAACCAACCACTCTGCGTCGGCACACTGGTGGATGAAAGATTTGCCTTCGAAGGATTGGGTTCACACTTTTCCTGAATTCACCAATTCGAATCACCGTAAGAGTACAACCAATGACCCATATGTATCAAAAGTAGACTACGACTTAAATTTTGATGGCTGGTTTGATACCAGTATGCCTGACTTAAATCAAAAGAATGATTTACTAATAACTTATTTAACTCAGAATACCATTTGGTGGATTGAATTCGCTGACTTAGGAGGTGTTCGTGTTGATACTTACCCATACAACGACAAGGATGCGATGGCTGTTTATGCCGGCGCCATTATGAACGAATATCCAAATTTTAATGTGGTTGGAGAAACCTGGTTAAGCACTGCTGCTGAAATTTCGTACTGGCAAAAAGATGCTTTAAATCACGATGGCTACAATTCAAACTTGCCTTGTGTGATGGATTTTTCATTATTAGAAGCCATGACCAAAGCATTTGATGAGAAAGCGAACTGGAACGCAGGTTTGATTCGTTTGTACAACTCTTTGGCATTTGATTATTTCTATCCACATCCTGAAAATATTTTCACTTTTATGGAGAATCACGATACCGACAGAATGATGACGGTATTAGATGGTGACATGCGTAAATATAAAATGCTAATGAGCTTTTTATTGACTACCCGTGGGATTCCTCAATTGTATTATGGAGGAGAAATCTTGATGGAAGGTCGTAAATCAGACGGTGACGGTGTGATGCGTATCGATTTTCCAGGAGGCTGGGAAGGCGATGCTAGAAATGCCTTTACCAAAGA
>NZ_JBFFKR010000153.1:0-8224 GCF_041555295.1 Ancylomarina sp.
CGCTATCGCTTTCAATGGCAAACAAATTATATATCGGCATTATCAATTCAATTGCTACAACAATTGAATTTTGACAAAGCAACAAGTCGCTTCCGGGTTGAGAATGGATTTAAATCTGTTTTTCCGGGGCGGCTTTTTTCATTTATATGTTACAAACAGACTATTGGTTTAATTAATTATTTGTGCACAACCAGTAATTGCATCAATAACATATAAATGATGATTATATTTAATCGGAAACGAATGTATGATAAATGTAATAATTATCAAAACCTCCCCCCCCTATATTTAAATACTAAAAATAGCACTTGGCCATGATAAAAACGACACTTATCACAAGCAAGGCAATAAAACAGGCATTTTACATAAATGAACACAAACAAGAGAAAGACGAGTATTTTAGTGATTATATATTTAGTTTATACTAAATACAAACTGCATTGCACAGCAATATGTTTTACAATACTGATAAATATCATATTCTGCTTTAAGAAATTATAAGCTATGAGTGGTATCAATAAATATAAAGCACAAAAAAAGGACTAAGAGCCTAAACCCACAGTCCTTTTCTAATTCTGTTTACGAAAGACCCCTTCGTCAAAAAACAGCTTTCTTCTCGTTAAAAAGCACTCCTTCGTGCAAATTATGCAAATCTTCGTGCTTCTAAGGCGTCCTTCGTCAAAGTAAGCCTCCCTTCGCCTCAGAACCGCTCCCTTCGTATAAACTTACCCTCTTCTCGGGGCTTACAGAGGTTTAGACTTCCTCTTCTATCTTATTTTCTCTAGTCTCTCTTAATTTTCTAAAATAAGCACTAGCATACTGCTCTGCTTTCTCTTCATCTTTCCAAAACAAGAAACGACCTGCCTCACGAATAGCATCAACCCCCTCTTTCAAATAAGTATAAGCCCGATCGCGCATGTCTTTATCAACATTGTCGTTATCGTCTCTGTCGCCATTTACTTTACCTAGCAACAAACCTCCCTGTTCAGCCAATTCTGCCGCCCTATCAAGCTTTAATAAATCGAAACTAACACCTTCAAGCTGTGTTGGATTATTCTTACCTAGCATCGAGAGTTCTGACAAATCCTGAATCATATCAGCATTGGTCGCCCCCTCGGCAATTCGGTGTACAATAGCCATTAAGGCCTTATCTTTTCGATAAGCATATCGGCTGAAATGCAAAATCTCGTCACGTAATTCGAAACCTTCAGAAGATATCAAACTCCACTGTTTTTCAATTTCCGATTTTTCTGCAAAAACCTGAGTCCACCGCGTTTGCGAATAACGAAGACCACCAACTCTAATGGGAAGACTCTCGATTAATGCAACATCCACATCGGTGCTTGCAAACTTGTCTATGTCACGACTTCCTATGTCGTACAAATACATGGCTTCGTTGTTAGCTACATCAATAGGCAGGTTAGGTTGTTTGATGTCTTTTTTCTCTTTGGCATCGTAAATGGGTTTCAATGCTTCGTAGTTTTCTTTATCGCTCATTTTTTTAGGGGTATTGGGGTTAGTAAAAATTAATAATTGAGCTTGAATTTAAACATAGTATTAAATATGACTAGTAAACATCATGTTAAATAAAGTTAACCGACAAAAGATATACTATGAACCATCCTGAAACACTAATGTTAATCAGCCTTACAATTTATTTCTCCATAAACAGATCTTCCTTGAGTTTTGAAATTCTAGATTCGGAGTAATCACGAATAGAAGCAGTTAGTAAATCAAGCCCCTTTTTCTCATCAATGGTATCTAAAACTTTCTGATAGTATTCCAAAGCTTCTTTCTTTTTGTTTAGAGCATCGTATTGCTCAGCAATTAAGTATAAGTAGAACTTCTTTTTGGGGTTGAATTTATGGGCAATTAAGTAGTTATCCAATGCCTCCTGATGTTGTTTTTTATCTGCATAAATAATAGCCTTCTCCTTATGAATAATCGAAAGAATGGAAGAGTCTGGCTGCATCAATTTCAATGATTCATCGAACAATTCCAGGCCCTTATCGGGGTTAAAAAGATGTGTCTCAGCCATGGCCAAATAAAAGACGACCTTCACATCGGTACTATCTATCTGGTAAGATTTATTTAAGAGTTTTAGAGCTATATCAGATTTCTTGAACTTTTGAAATAGAATACCTGCATTACGCATGGTATTTATAGTTGAATCTCCCAGACTTAGGGCTTTGATATATTGATTGAGCGCTTCTATTTCTTCATCCAACTTGATATGAGCCGATGCTGCAATTTGTATAAAACGGATATTCGTAGAATCTTTTTCTAATACTAAATCACAAATATCCAGAGCTGCTTCAGGATCAACTTTCAAATAAACTCGAGCCAATTTACTATTGGTTTCGTAGTCTAAAGGGTTCATGTCCATAGCCATTTCGTAGAACTTAATCGCATCGTCGTACTCACCTAGTTGCTTGTAATTTTCTCCTAAATGAATCCAATAAAATATATGGGAAGCATCGTTATTTTTCCCTCTGTGAAGCAAGTTAATAGCCGCCACTCGTTCTTTAGAGAATTCATGAATTAAAACTCTTTGTTCGAAAGTCCTAAAATGAGGTCTTTGCTCTTTAAGCAATTCATCTAATTCAGTTTTAGCCTGAAGATACATCCCCTGCAAAAAATAGAGATTTGCCAATTCACTTCTAATCTCCAGCTTGTTTTCACAAGATTTAAATGCAGCTTTTAAAACCTCTATGGCATCCGCATTCTTACCTTGTTCTAGCAGAGCATATTGCTTCCAATAATAGGCTTGATAATTGCTTTTATTAGCTTGTATCTGCTGGCTCGAGGCAGTAATCAAGGTGTTCCAATCTTTCTTTTGCCAAAGCTCAAGCAATTCAGTACTCTGAGCAAAAAGTGAGAATTGAAAGCAGGTTAAGATGATTATTAAATTTAGGGTTTTCTTCATGATAATTAATTGGGTAGTGAGAATTGGGTTAACAAAATCAAATCTACTATTTTTGTAGTAGAATCAAAATTCAGATAACATTTTTTAACATAGTCTACCCAATAATAAAACCTGACAGGTTTATAAACGAGATGTAAATAAACCTGTCAGGTTAAAAAAAAAGCACCATTCGAATAAACGAACAGTGCTTTTGTATATTTTAAGTTTATGCAGATCTGTGGACTAAAGATTTACTCTTTAATTGTAAATCGATAATCCTTAATTACTAATTAGTAAACGCCTCCAACTCTTTTGAGAGATCGAACATCAACAATCTTAATTTTTCTGCCCTTAATCTCTATAAGGCCATCGTTCTTAAATTCTGAAAGTAAACGGATGACTGATTCGGTAGCAGTGCCTACCATATTGGCAAGTTCTTCGCGAGTTAAAGAGATTTGAAGCGTATTATCCTGGGCTAAGCCAAAGGTTTCCATAAGCTGCATTAAGACCTCTGCTAAACGTTCTCGAACTGATTTTTGTGCAATGTCAGTAATATAACTATTGGCTTGTCCGAGCTCCTTACAAGTCATCTTAATCAACTCCAATGAAAAATCGGGGTTTTGTTGAATCAACTTGGTAAAAGTATCGCTAGAAATAAAACAAACTATCGCATCCTCAATTACTTTTGAAGATGTACAGGCTGGTTCTTGACTTAAGGCCGATCGGAACCCTATAATATCGCCAGACTTTGCAAATCTGATAATCTGCTCTTTCCCTTCGAGTCCTGTTTTAAAAACTTTTAATACGCCTGAATAAACAAAATAACAGCCACGTGCAGAATCACCTTCAGCATATATGACCTTACCCCTTTTCAGCAATTCACATTGCTCTTCCCAAAAAAGAAGATTCATTTGATCGCTACTCAAATGCTTAAATGTTCTAGCAAAACATTCGGCTAATTGATCACAATTGGGGAAAGTTTGATTCTGACTCATTTTCAAAGCTATTAAAATCTAAAAAACTAAATTTTCAACACACTCAAAAAAGCCTATTCTATATACTCATTGCTGATGCTATAGATCAATTTAGAAGGTAATTTCACTTCCTAAATGGGCAGATAAATATAGTAATTAATGTTAGAGAAATACCAGCTCGAAAACTTTACTTAAAAAAAAATCCCGAAAGCTTGTAAGGCTCACGGGATCTATATTTTACGATTATGTATAATCTAGAAACCTGCAGCAGAAAATTGCTCTAGGAAACGAATATCATTTTCAAAGAACAAACGAAGGTCCTTAATTCCATATTTTAACATGGTAATACGCTCGATACCCATACCTAAGGCAAAACCGGTGTATTTCTTACTGTCGATATTGTTAAGATCCAGAACATTTGGATCAACCATACCACAACCCAAAATCTCTAACCATCCTGTACCCTTACATACATTACAACCATCACCACCACAAAGCGAGCAAGTTACATCAACCTCGGCTGATGGCTCAGTAAATGGGAAATATGATGGACGTAAACGGATCTCAGTTTTCTCACCAAAGAACTCTTTTGCAAAATAACTAAGCGTTTGCTTCAAATCTGCGAAAGAAACATTCTCGTCGATATACAAACACTCAATTTGATGGAAAATACAGTGTGCTCTTGCCGAAATCGCTTCGTTACGGAACACACGACCAGGAGTTAAACAACGAATTGGCAATTCCATTTCAGACATATCATGAGCCTGAACCGATGATGTGTGTGTACGCAATAAAATATCCGGATTTTTCTCGATAAAGAAAGTATCCTGCATATCACGTGCCGGATGCTCCTCTGGGAAATTCAAGGCAGAGAAATTATGCCAATCATCTTCAATTTCCGGTCCTTCAGAGATCGTAAAGCCTAAACGAGAAAAAATCTCAATAATTTCATTCTTAACCAATGATAATGGGTGGCGAGAACCTAACTTTACTGAATCAGCAGGAAGACTTAAATCTAAACCCGACTTGTCAAAATCAGAATTTGTAAAACTATCTTTCAGTTCATTTACCTTATCAAGAGCAGTAGTTTTCAACTCATTTAAGAGTTGTCCAACAACCTTCTTTTCTTCATTTGGCACATTCTTAAAATCGCCAAAAAGAGCAGCAATAGTCCCCTTTTTACTTAGATGTTTAATTCTGAATTGCTCTACCTCGTCGAGATTAGTCGCTGTAAAAGCTCTTAATTCCTCTAATAATTCATTTATCTTACCTACCATCATTGTATTGTTTAGTCAACCAAATAGGGCGGCGAAGTTACAAAAAGATTGTTGAATTTTAATACAGTGTAAATAGAAGTCTCTATGCTAACGGTTCGAAAAATAATTTCTCAGATAATTTCAATCAAGTACACCTCATCCATCAGATAAATATTAAAGGATTTTATTAATTTATCCGATAATCTCAAAACTCTAAAAAGATTAATATTTTAGGATTCGAACTTTCATTTTCACATCCTGATTGGGTCTATCATGTTCATCCGTTTTTAGATTGGCTATTTTATCCATCACATCGAAACCCGAAATAACCTCACCAAAAACCGTGTAATTCTTATCTAAATGAGGAACACCACCTACTGTGGTGAACGCCTTTCTTTGGGCTGCGGTAAATACGAGCTTTTCATTGGAACTCTGATAATCAAAACTAATACTCGATTTAATTTTATCCGCAATCTCTCTGAATTCCTCAACCTTTTTCAACTTTTTTAACGAATCTAGTAGCTGGCGCTTTTTAGGTGTTAGATACCGCTTAGTAATCTGTTTCCTCAAAGGCACATTTACAGCTTTTTCCATGGCCGTTAATTCTTCCATTGTGTAAATTCTCCCATGAGTGATATAAAACTGAGAGACATCTGATTCCTTGAACATATTGACTTTATCCGGCTGCCTGGCAGCTGCCAGTGCACCCTTTTTGTGGAAATATTCCGGGCGAAATTCAGACTCAATGGTTCTGTTCGAACTTCCATAACCAATCTGTCTACCAGGCGATGCATTCCTCGAATCCTGAGAACCTCCCTGAAGTACAAATTCCTTTATCACACGATAAAACAAGGTTCCATCGAAATGCTTATTTTCAATCAATTGCAAAAAATTCTTGCGATGCTTAGGCGTTTCCTTGTAAAGCATCACCTTCATATTACCCAAATTCGTTTCAATCAATATGATTGAATTTGTACGCTTATCCTGAGCCATTAATTCTCCTTTTGAGCAAAAAAGGAACAATAGGAAAGCAAATAATAATAATATCTTCTTAATCTGAATCATGGCGAAAATTAACGTTGTCAATCCAAAAAAACAAAAAAAGCTCCGAATGTTCGAAGCTTTTTCAAAATATAATCTCAGATTGTTTATTGCACAATCGTAATTTTCATTTTCATATCCTTAAGAGGACGATCATTTTCATCAGTTTCCTCAGCAGCAATTTTATCAATAATATCTAGCCCTTCAATCACCTCTCCAAAAACCGTATAGGCCTGATCCAGGTGAGGAATACCACCAACCGTTGAGTATGCTTCCTTCATAGTATCAGTTAAAACCAAAGTTTGCATTTTAGAAATTGAATCAATATTATGCTTCATCTCCTCCATCTTGATATTGAATTTGTCAAATTCACCATCTTTCTGTAACCGAGTCAACTCCTCCTTATATTGAGCTCTTTGGTTCTCAAAAATGGCATTAGCTCGTTTCTTATTGATACTGACAACTAGAGCCTCCAAAGCTTCAGGCTCATAAACTTTACCTTGAGCGATATAGAACTGAGATCCTGAAGATTCCCTTTTAGGATTGGCATTATCGCCTTCACGTGCAGCAGCAATCACTCCTTTTTTATGAAATAAATTAGGATGAAACTCAGCAGGAATATCATAACCCGGGCCACCTTCACCTAACATCATACCTGGTTTTGCCCCCTTAGAGTCAGGATCACCACCTTGAACCATAAAACCATCGATTACTCGATGAAAAAGAGTTCCATCGAAAAAACCTTTATCAGCCAGCTTGATAAAATTATCACGATGAGCAGGTGTTTCATCATATAATTTGATTTTAACAGCACCATATTCAGTATCAATCTGAACAATGCGGTCTTTCTTTCCAAGTTTAACTGAAGTTTTACAGGAATAAGCTGCAGCCAAAAGAATAATTAAACTAAGGGTGATGAGTTTGTTCATAGCTTTGTTTTCTTATTTGTTTGAATCGTTATTACGAAAGTCTACTATTATTTGATTAAGATTAAGCCTCCAGATAATCGTTCTCTTTGAAGTATTCTACAATAGATGACTTCAAAAGTAAATCTTCTTTTTCCTTTGTAAAAGGCGGTATCATTTTATTTTTTTTGAAGATTGGCCACTTATCTTCATCATGGCCTTCTATTGAATAATAGTTCCATTTCATCAACAAGCGACAAGTTGCAAGATTAATTAAGGCCATTTTATCATCTTTCGAATATGTTTCTTTGAAGCCTTCTTCACGTTCCTGAATGCCAATTAGCAATAAAGTGCCATTCAAATCGGCATCAACATTAAAATCTTCAGAAATTTTATATAAAAGTTTATTCCAGTCGCTTTCTAAATTATTATCCATCTAATCAATTTTTTATGAGTCCTAAAAGTAGAGTTTTTCAACAAAAACAAAGGGTTCAGAAGACCTTTTTTTAATTTATTTTCATTTAGGGCTTGCGTATGAAAAAATTCCCTCCTATATTTGCATCGCAATTAAGGGAAAGGGCGATTAGCTCAGTTGGTTCAGAGCACTTGGTTTACACCCAAGGGGTCATAGGTTCGAATCCTATATCGCCCACAATTGTATAACATATACACAGTCTTCTCGGGCGATTAGCTCAGTTGGTTCAGAGCACTTGGTTTACACCCAAGGGGTCATAGGTTCGAATCCTATATCGCCCACACCGAGAAATAAAAAAGGAAATTTTCATTTGAAAATTTCCTTTTTTATTTTACATCCTCCCATAAATATGTTCCTTGAACCTGTAATAATTCCACCCTTCAGCTTAAAGCTATAAATCTCAAAAAAAAATAATATAAAATTAAAGCAATGCATGTGCCCACAACACTAGCAAAACCTTTTAAATATTTATGTCAAAGTGGAAAAGGGATTATCCATTTATCAAAAACTATACTTTTTTTGCATACATTTACATTCACACAAATAAAACAATAATTCATCCGTATTTTAAATAACTTCGTCACATATTTGTTGAGTATCATATAAGTTGTTTTTCAACCACATTATGTATATCCAACAGAAAAATATCAATTTTTATTTGTTTGTAA